>NZ_JBSMXK010000001.1:0-253181 GCF_053761865.1 Enterococcus bulliens | reverse complement strand
CTTGGTGAACCGAAGTTCGATAAGTAAGAAGCGTTCGACTTGCATGTATTAGGCACGCCGCCAGCGTTCGTCCTGAGCCAGGATCAAACTCTCATAAAAAAATTTGAAACGATCAACGATCGTTAAGCTCTTAATTGACTTCGCTCGCATTACTGCTTGCTATTTTGTTTTGCTTCTATCTAAATAGAAACACCTTACACTATTGGTTCGTTTGCTTGCTTTGTTCAGTTTTCAAAGGTCTAATCTGTCGCTTGTAGCAACTTTTAAATCTTAACATATCGATTATTTATTGTCAACACTTTTTTTAAAAAGTTTTTTAAACAAGTTAAGACTTGTTTTTTACGACTTTGTTATCATAACATTTTGAATGTTATTTGTCAACAACTTTTTTTATTTAATTGATTGTTAAATCAACGTTTATTAGAAGTTGTATTTTAACAACTCAGTTATAATAACACCCTGAGATTCAAACGTCAACTCTTTTTTAGAAAAAACTAGATAAACGGTTTTTCTAAATATTGAAAGGATCGTTTCACTTAGGACAAGTAATAATATAGCAAGTATCTAGACGAAAGTCAATCAAAAACCCTACCGTATCAACACTAGTGATAATATTTACAATTTTTTGATTATATATTTTTTTGTACGTTTTTTATCTTTTTTATACAAATTAATCTTTATATTTTCAATTCAATATTCGGATTTTACCAAAATCTAATAAATTACTAGACTGATTCTCTTATATTCTATTAAATTTTTTGTCTAAATTTTTCTATTTTACATTTTGATGATACACTAAAAGAAAAAATACATACTATATAATGGAGGAAATATGCTATGAAAATTTTAGTGGCAGATGACGATAAAGAAATCGTAGAACTATTAAGTATCTACCTACACAATGAAGGCTACGAGCCTGTTAAAGCTTACGATGGTCGGGATGCTTTATCCAAAGTTCGTACAATTAATGATATTGAGTTATTAATTTTAGACATTATGATGCCTGAAGTCGATGGTATGCAAGTTGTAAAAGCTCTACGCAAAGAATCACAAATCCCAATTATTATGCTAACTGCTAAAACAACAGATATGGATAAAATAAAAGGACTAGTTGCCGGGGCTGATGATTATGTCACAAAACCGTTTAATCCTTTAGAAGTTATGGCCCGTGTGAAGTCTTTATTAAGAAGAAGTCAAATGCAGGCCCCTTCTTCTCAACCAGATATTTTAGAAGTAAACTCTTTGATCATTAATCGCGACTCTCATGAAGTCAAAACGGTTGAAGGAAAAGAAATCCAACTGACTGCCTTAGAATTTGGTATTTTATACTTACTTGCTTCACATCCAAACCGAGTATTTAGTGCCGATGAAATTTTTGAACGCGTTTGGAAACAAGAAAGTGTGGTTTCAGCTAAAACGGTTATGGTCCATGTAAGCCATCTACGCGATAAGATCGAAGAAGCGACTGGCGGCGAAAAAATTATTCAAACAGTATGGGGAGTTGGATATAAAATAGATGCAAAATAAACCCGTTCAAATGAGAAGACGAATCGTATTGACATCAAAAGAAATTAGTGAACTTTTTGCAGAAGCTATCGTGACGATCGTATTGTTACTTCTATTGAATGTAGCTGTTTTGGTTGTATTGCAAAGCCTAGTCAATACTGCACCTTCTTTAAAAGATGCGGTGTTTCAATCACGTTCTGTTTTTGCAGAGAATTTTCAGTCGGATATTTTTTTGAATAGCCGCTATCTATTTTTCCCAGCTTTTCTAGTCGTTGACTTTTTGATTTTATATTGGCGTTTAATTAGGCGTTATCGCCAAATGCAACTACGTCATATCATCAGCGAACTACACTTTATTGCAGAGGGTAATTATGATCATCGTATCCCTTTTGAGTTAAATGGTGATTTAGATCGTGTGGTCACAAGTGTGAATGGCTTAGTAGATAGTACTGTAGCTGCAATCGAAGATGAACGTAGAATCGAACAATCAAAAGATGAGCTGATCACAAATGTCAGTCATGATATAAGGACACCGTTGACCTCGATCATTGGCTATCTTGGCTTGATTGAAGATCGTCAGTATCATTCCGAAGAAGAGCTCTTAAAATATACTCACACAGCCTACGTAAAAGCCAAACAGATGAAGTCGTTAGTCGATGACTTATTTGAATATACTAAAGTTCGACAACCAAAGAATCCCTTATATGTGATTTCATTTGATATGGTACAACTAGTCGAGCAATTAGCAGCAGATTTTGAATTAGAAGCAAGCAAAAAAAATATTGTAATCGTAACGTCAGCTACTCCGGAACATCTCATGATGGAAGGTGATACTGAAAAATTGGTTCGCGTCTTTAATAACTTACTAACGAACGCACTAAAGTATGGTAAAAATGCGACTGAAATCGTAATCGAAGTCGAAAAAATCGGAACAGAAGCCGTCGTTACAGTCAAAAACAATGGAAAAATGATTCCAAAACGCTCACTAGATCTATTATTCGATCGTTTTTATCGTGTTGAAGAATCTCGTTCCCAAGAAACTGGTGGAACTGGTTTAGGTCTAGCTATCGCACAAAGTATCGTAGCATCACATGGAGGCTACATCTATGCTACATCTAATCCTGAATGGACTTCATTTATTATCCATCTCCCTCTTGTAGCCAATCCTTTGGCAAAAGAGAAGTTGACGGATAGTGAAAATTCCGCTATGCTATAACAAACTAAATATGTTTTCAACATTGAACCTAGTATAAACAGTGTATTTTTAGAGAGTTGATGGTTGGTGGAAATCAATAGTTCGCTTGTTTAGAATCCAGTTCACTCAAAATGTATCTTTTGAAAAAAAGATCCTTTTCTCTGGTTACGAGAATCAAGGGCAGCAGTAATGCTGAACTTGGGTGGTACCGCGAGTTTACAGCTACTTCGTCCCAAGCTATTCAAGCAAGGGCGTAGTGGCTTTTTTTGTTAAAAAACATCACTTATTTATAGGAGGAACAAAATATGTTAAATATTAAAATGATTCGTCAAAATGTTGAGCAAGTCAAAGAAAAATTAGCCAACCGTGGCGTTGATGAGGCAAAAATCGATGAATTCGTAGCATTAGATGAAAAACGTCGTAGTTTATTAGTTCAAGTTGAAGAACAAAAAAAATTACGTAATAAAGTATCTAGTGAGATCGCTCAATTGAAACGTGAAAAACAAGCCGCTGATGATAAAATTGCTCAAATGAAACAAGTTGGGCAAGATATCAAAGCCTTGGATGAAGAAATCACTTCATTAGATGAACAACTAAAAGAAATCGCAACAACTTTACCAAATATTCCGCATGATAGTGTTCCTGTTGGTCTAGGTGAAGAAGATAACGTTGAAGTCAGACGTTGGAGCACTCCTCAACAATTTGAATTTACGCCTAAACCTCACTGGGAGATTGCCGAAGCACTTGGTATTTTAGATTTCGAACGTGGAGCGAAAGTTTCAGGTAGCCGTTTTGTGTATTACAAAGGATTAGGTGCACGTTTAGAGCGTGCTTTATATAACTTTATGCTTGATTTACATGTTTATGAGCACGGATATACCGAAATGATCACTCCTTATTTAGTTAATGAAAATTCAATGTTCGGTAGTGGCCAATTTCCTAAATTTAAAGAAGATGTTTTCCAATTAGAAAACAGTGATCTGACACTGATCCCCACTGCAGAAGTTCCATTATTGAACTATTACAATAATGAAATTCTTGAAGCAAAAGATCTACCAGCTTACTTTACTGCTTTAAGTCCATCATTTCGTTCTGAGGCTGGTAGTGCTGGCCGTGACACACGTGGATTGATTCGTTTGCATCAATTCAATAAAGTAGAGATGGTTAAATTCAGTGATGCAGAACATTCATATGAAGAATTAGAAAAAATGACACAAAATGCTGAAGAAGTATTGCAAAAGTTGGGCTTACCCTACCGTGTTATGGCTCTATCGACTGGTGATATGGGCTTTTCAGCTGCTAAAACTTATGACTTAGAAGTATGGATCCCTGCTCAAGAAATGTATCGTGAGATCAGTTCTTGTTCAAACTGCGAAGATTTTCAAGCTCATCGTGCTATGATTCGTTACCGCGATGAAGATGGCAAAATAAAATATGCTCATACCTTGAATGGTTCTGGTTTGGCTGTCGGTCGTACTGTTGCTGCTGTTTTAGAAAACTACCAAAATGCTGATGGTAGTGTGACTGTTCCAGAAGTACTCGTTCCTTATATGGGTGGAACGACTCAAATCACACCAGCTTAATCATTCGTACTATTTAATCGAAACTTTTCTTAAAAATAATGGATAGATTGCTCAATCATCCATTATTTTTTTGTTTTTTCGTTACAAAAGTGTTACGATTATTTCGTTACTATTTCTAGAAAGGATTTCTTTATCATGTCAAATTCAAATGTTCCATTGCAACCTAGCTCCAAAAAAGGATGGCTTTATAGCAAGTGGACTATAGTCATCTTACTTATTCTTTTATTAGGAGTGATTACACCAAGCAGTATCTATTTTGTTCATAAAGTCCAAGCTGAAACAATAGCAAAAGAACAACTTCATGCAAAACAACAACTCATTAAGAATCTAGAAACAACAGCTTTTTCTGATCATCAGTTTGAACAAAATGACCAAGGAAAGATGATTTTGTTCACGGATAAAAATTTATCGGATTCAGTAAAACAACTTGCAAATACGTTTATCGAAAAAGAAAAATCGGATGCTGATCTTACTTTAGCTTCCACTCATATTCAGTCAGTTACCGATCAAGTTGGTGAAGTAAAAACTGTCTTAACAAACTATACTTGGAATAGTGACACAAAGTCTTATACCAAAAAATCTGAAAAATCGCTTGATCCTACATATGTTGATGCAACTACTCAACAAGCTATTACAATGCAAAATTTAGTAGTCGATGAAGCACATTTAGCTGCCATTCGTTTAGCTGTCCAACAAAAACTTTTAGATAATGCCAAAGATCCAGATGCTATTTTAGATCAAGTTTTAGCACTACCTGATTTTACTTGGGAGACACAAATGATGTACACTCCGACACAGCTAACGATTACGTTACCTGATAATAGTGGCGTTGAAGAAGACAAGGTAACCCTTGATTATAAAACTATTGCGCGTGCTATCAATCCAGCTTACGTCGATCCAACGATCGTAGCAACATTTCCTAAAAATGAACATACAGGTAAAAAACAAATTGCACTAACATTTGATGATGGTCCTAATCCGGCAACTACACCTAGCATCTTGACTACACTGAAGGCCAAAAATGTTCATGCAACATTTTTCCAACTAGGTGAACAAGTGGCGATGTATCCTGAACTTGCTAAACAAGTCCATGATGAAGGCCATTTGATCGGTAGTCATACGTATCATCACTTAAATTTAGTTACACAAAATCAAGATGTGATCAAAGAAGAAATCCAAGATACTGATAAGGCTATTTTTCAAGCTAGTGGTATCTTGCCTACTATCGTTAGACCCCCTTATGGTGCAGTCAATCAAGGTGTAGCTGACATTAGTGGTCGTCCGATTATCCAATGGGATATCGATTCATTAGATTGGAAAACGAAAAATTCTGCTAAAACTTTACAGCAAATTCAATCGTCAATCGTAGATAACGGAATTATTTTGATGCACGATATCCAACCAAGTACGGCTGCTGTATTGCCACAGCTTATTGATTGGTTACAAGCTCAAGGTTACGAGTTAGTCACAGTCGATCAACTCTTAGATTATGATGCACTACCTTTACATCAATACTTTAGCCAAGATGATGAACGCGTCATTTCATAAAAAAAAATCTGCCATTTGGCAGATTTTTTTTTAGATTTACTGAACTGAATAGTTTGGTGCTTCTTTTGTAATTTGAACATCATGAGGATGTGATTCTTTCAAACCATTTCCACTCATTTGAATAAATTGAGCATCATCACGTAATTGTTTCAAGTTCCCCGCGCCGACGTATCCCATACCAGCTTTTAAACCACCAATCATTTGGAATAAAATATCAGATACGCTACCTTTATATGCAACACGGCCTTCAATACCTTCAGGAACTAATTTATTTGCTTCATTGACTCCTGATTGGAAGTAACGGTCACTTGATCCTTTTTCCATCGCACCTAATGATCCCATACCACGGTATGTTTTAAAACGACGACCTTGGAAGATCTCAAATTCGCCTGGTGATTCATCCGTACCTGCTAGCATACTTCCTAGCATTACAGCATGTCCACCAGCAGCTAAGGCTTTCACGATATCACCAGAATATTTGATTCCACCGTCAGCGATGATGGCCTTGCCGTATTCACGTGCAACTGAAGCAGCATCATAAATCGCCGTCAATTGAGGTACACCCACACCAGCAACTACGCGAGTCGTACAAATCGAACCAGGCCCGATCCCAACTTTGACTACATCCACTCCAGCATCGTATAAAGCTTTTGTGCCTTCAGCGGTAGCAACATTTCCCGCAATCAATGTTGCTTCAGGAAATTCAGCACGGATTTCTGTGATCTTACGTAATACACCTGCACTATGTCCGTGAGCTGTATCAATAATAATTGCGTCTGCTCCTGCTTCTAATAAAGCTTCGGCACGTTCAAATGTGTCACTAGTCACACCTACAGCTGCAGCTACAAGTAAACGCCCGTGCTCATCTTTAGCTGCATTTGGAAATTCAATTACTTTTTCGATATCTTTAATCGTAATCAAACCACTCAAACGACCAGCTTCATCAACTAAAGGCAATTTTTCGATTTTATGTTTTTGAAGAATATTTTCGGCATCTTTTAACGAAGTGCCGACAGGTGCTGTCACCAATTGATCTTTCGTCATGACTTCATCGATTTTTAACGCATAATCTGTTACAAAACGTAGATCACGGTTCGTCAAGATCCCTACTAAACGGCGATTTTCTAAAGTTTCAACGATTGGCACTCCACTGATACGGTAGCGTCCCATCAATTCTTCTGCTTCAGCAATCGTATGTTCTGGTGTTAAGAAAAATGGATCGATGATTACACCGCTCTCTGAACGTTTTACTTTACGAACTTCGTCTGCTTGAGTTGCAACGCTCATATTTTTGTGAATCACACCAAGTCCACCTTGACGAGCCATCGCAATCGCCATTTTACTATCTGTTACAGTATCCATACTGGCACTCATAATCGGAATGTTTAATGTAATATTTTTCGCAAGCTGCACACTCATATCCACATCATTTGGTAATACATGACTTTCTGCAGGTATTAATAGTACATCATCGAACGTAAAGCCTTTTTTAGCGAATTTTGTTTCCCAGTTGGACATTTTCGTAACCACTCCTTGAATTTCGTTTTTATTTTTATCAATGAAAATATCAAATATTTGGATAGAAGTCAATTAATTCTGGCTAAGATTAAGTTCTCGCGAAAATCTGATAAGATTTTATAAAAAAAGAATCGAATGGAGATCCATTCGACTCTTTTTTTATTTTTGACGTGGTGCACGTGGTACTGAAAGACTTCCAACGATATTGTATTTTTTCTTTAAATAGTATCGTCCCAATAAGGCTAATACTCCAATTACAATGGTAATGATTGGATTTAGTGTAAAGTTTAACGGTGCTGGTAACAGTTGAGTTGCTGATAATAAGGCAAACCATACAAAAAACGATGCCATCAACACTAACACAGTTTTCCACAGTTTTGGTCGCTTACTACGATCAGCTCCTGGTTGTTCATACTGATAGATGTATTTATACGATAGATAAAATACCCAGCCCCCGACAGCTGCCGTAACAAGTAAGGTGATAAAACTAAACGATTGATTTTGCTCAGGTTTTGTAAATAAACTCATCAATCCCGTCACGATACCAAATAGTCCAAAAATCAACAATGTATTATCGACCCACATCATCAAAGGAGAGGTATTTGGTTTTTCCGGTGGTACGATCAAAAGTTGTTCCATACGTTCAGATACTGTTCCAAATAATTGACGCGCAGTGATCCCACTCTTTTGCTCTTTTACAATAACTGGCAACATTTCATGTAATACTTTTGTTTGTTCTTCTTCTGAAAGATTTGCAGCTTGCATCGATTTTTTTAAATCAAAAATATACTGTTCATTACGTTTTGTTAATTTCGTTTCTAATTCGCGATTTTCACTGACGTAATTGCGTAGTGTTTCTGGTTCCATTTCCTTGCCTCCCAATCTTAATAAAGTAGTCCTTTTAGTTTTAAACGTTAAAACGGAACAACATTACATCACCATCTTGAACGACGTAATCTTTTCCTTCCAAACGTACACGTCCAGCTTCTTTGGCTGCTTGCATGTTGCCATATTTGTCTAAATCTTCAAAAGAGACTGTCTCAGCACGAATAAATCCACGTTCAAAGTCTGTATGAATGATTCCAGCCGCTTGTGGTGCTTTGATTCCTTTTCTAAATGTCCATGCACGTACTTCTTGTTCACCTGCTGTGAAATAAGTTGCTAACCCTAATAGATCATAAGCCGTACGGATCAATTGATCTAATCCAGATTCTTCGATACCTAAAGCTTCCAAAAATTCAGCTTTGTCTTCTTCATCAAGTTCCGCAATTTCTTCTTCTGCACGTGCACTCACAACGATTACTTGCGCGTTTTCGCTTGTAGCAAAATTACGAACAGATTGTACATACTCATTACCCTCTGTATCCGCAACATCTTCTTCTGCCACGTTTGCGACATAAAGCACTGGTTTTGTAGTCAGTAGAAATAGACCTTTTACGATTTTTTGTTCTTCTTCGGTAAACTCGATCGAACGAGCCGAAATTCCTTCTTCTAAAACAGGTTTGATTTTTTCTAAAACTGCTAGTTCTGCTACAGCATCTTTATCTTTAGTCTTTGCAATTTTAGCTACACGCGCATGACGCTTTGTTACAGAATCTAAATCTGCTAATACCAATTCTAGATTGATCGTGTCAATATCTTCAAGTGGATTAACACGGCCTTCTACGTGCGTGATGTTATCGTCATCAAAACAACGTACAACGTGACAAATTGCATCTACTTGTCTGATATGACTCAAAAATTGGTTTCCCAACCCTTCACCTTTACTTGCTCCACGTACAATTCCGGCAATATCTGTAAACTCAAAAGTGGTTGGAACTGTTTTTTTAGGATTAACCAATTCAGTTAATCGTTGTAAGCGCCAGTCTGGTACTTCAACCATTCCTACGTTTGGGTCGATCGTTGCAAATGGATAGTTTGCAGCTTCTGCCCCCGCTTTTGTAATTGCGTTAAATAAAGTGGATTTCCCTACGTTTGGTAATCCCACGATTCCTGCTGTTAATGCCATAATTGATTCACTCTTTCTCTGTTTTTTCTAGTATTTTTTTCATCTTTTTATCAAATTCACGTCGTGGCATCATTACGATATGACCACAATGCATACATTTGATCTTGATATCAGCACCCATACGAATAATTTCCCAACGATTGGTCTGACATGCATGAGGTTTTTTCATCATCACAATGTCATGAAGATCGTACATATCCATTCCTCCTGCTCGTTTTAGTCATCAAATTGAATTTCAAGTAAATCTAAGATTCGAGTTAGGTCGCTTTGTGATAAATACTCGATCTCGATTTTCCCTTTACCTGCTTTTTCTTTAATTTGAACGCTTGTACCAAATTTATCCATTAGACGATCTTCACTCTCCCTTAAGTAATAAGGTTTTTCTTTGATCATACTTGGCATTTTTTTCTTTTGTCCGTCTTCATTCATATCCGAAACGATTTGTTCCAATTGACGAACAGTTAAATTTTCTTTGATACAACGATTCGCTAATTTTAACATCTGGTCTTTCTTTTTCAAACCAAGGAGAGTTCGAGCTTGTCCCATGGATAGTCGTTCATCTTGCACCATTTCTTTAACCAATTTAGGCAAAGTCAATAATCGAAGATAGTTGGCAATATAAGGACGGCTTTTTCCTAAGCGGATCGCAACTTCTGCTTGGGTCAGCTTCAGGTTTTTCATCAACATATCATACGCTTCAGCTTCTTCCAAGGGATTTAGATCTTCACGTTGCAAGTTTTCCAATACGGCAACTTGCATCATTGCTTCTTCGTCAAAATCTCTAACGATTGCTGGAACCGTTTCTTTTTTCGCTAATTTTGAAGCTCTAAAGCGACGTTCTCCCGCAATGATTTCGTATCCTTTAATTGCGGATCGACGAACGATGATTGGCTGGAATACACCTGATTGCTCGATAGAATGTGCTAATTCTTGTAAAGAAGCTTCGTCAAATGTTTTACGCGGTTGATAAGGGTTAGGCCGCAATTCATTTAATGGCAAAGATAAGACTTCATCTTTTTTCATATCGACTTCTTCGATGCTTGCCATATCTTGAAATAGCGCATCGATCCCTTTACCAAGTCCTTTTCCCTTATTTTTCACTTGCTAACACTTCCTTCGCTAATTCTTGATAAACTTCTGCTCCTTTAGAACGAATATCGTAATCAACAATCGATAAGCCATGACTAGGTGCTTCAGATAATCGAATATTACGTGGAATAATCGTTTCATATACTTTTTCTTGGAAATAACGACGGACCTCTTCCACGACTTCTGCCCCTAAATTTGTGCGGGCATCATACATCGTTAAAAGAACACCTTCGATTTCTAGCGTTGGATTGAAATGTTTTTGGACTAAGCGCACGGTATTGAGCAATTGGCTTAGTCCTTCTAAAGCATAATACTCGCATTGGACTGGTATCAAAATCGAATCGCTAGCTGTAAATGCATTGATGGTTAAGTGTCCTAGTGATGGTGGACAATCAATCAAAATAAAATCGTAATGATTTTCTAATTCGCTAAGTGCGCCTTTTAATCTTGATTCTCTAGCCATCATTGACGTTAGTTCGATCTCGGCTCCAGCTAATTGTAATGTTGCCGGAACGATATCAAGATTCTCACGTGAACTTGGTAGAATAGCATCTACGATCGGTACTTCATTTACCAAAACGTCATAGATATCTTGTTCGACATCTGGCTTACGTACTCCTAAACCGCTAGTTGCATTTCCTTGTGCATCCATATCAACTAACAATACCTTTTGGCCCATATAAGCTAAACTAGAACCTAGATTTACTGTAGTGGTTGTTTTCCCTACGCCACCTTTTTGATTTGCTACTGAAATGATTCTTGCCACGAAACTGACCCCCTTACTTAATTGGTTGTTTATTCGGCGTACCAGGTTTTCTTGGATATTTTTTTGGTGTTTCTTTTCGTTTTTCGATTATTAAAAAGTGTCGACTATCCCCACTTTCAGGTAAAACCATTTCAACATCTTCACGGTATTTACCACCCAAAATGGCAATAGCTGGTTTAGCTTCAAGTAGTTCTTCTTCAGCCTTAGCAGCTTTTAGTGCACAAAAAATCCCACCTTTTTTAACTAGTGGCAAACATAGCTCAACTAATACGTTCAAACGCGCAACTGCTCTTGCAGTCACATAATCGAATTGTTCTCTAAATTGTTTATTTTGACCAAAAGTTTCAGCACGATCATGAAACAATGATACTTGTGTTAGCTTTAATTCATCTACCAATGTCTGTAAAAAATTAATACGTTTATTTAATGAATCTACAATAGTAACTTGTAATTCTGGAAATACGATTTTTAACGGAATACTTGGAAATCCCGCACCAGATCCTACATCACATAATTGTGCCTTAGGATCAAACTCGATCGAAAAAGCTAACAATATCGAATCATAAAAATGCTTTAAGTAAACTTCTTTTTCTTCAGTGATTGCTGTTAAGTTGATTTTTTCGTTCCATTCTACTAGTAATTCAAAATAACGTACAAATTGATTCATTTGAGTGTCTGACAAATGGATATTTTTTTTAGCCAGTGCCTGTTTAAATTCTTCAGGTAACATAATTAATCCTCTCTTGATTCCGATACTCCACATATCATAGTTACTTATTTGTGAAACAATAATACTGTTTCACAGACTAAAACTAAGTTTAACGTAAATTGTGTTCCCTTACAATACTTCTCCTCTTTTTTCAATAAAGCTTAAGTGATTTTCTAATGTTTCACGTGAAACATAAAAAGTGTAGTTGCTTATTTAAGTAAGCAACTACACTTTTTAAATCGTATTAAAAAATAATTTTCTTTGCCAACTGTAGCTAGCGATGCTTTTTTGAGTTCCATTATCACTACGTTTTGCACGATCAATGACCAATAGTTTTGAACCTAGTTGAATGTTTTCTACGTCGACTGTTCGTTTAATTTCAGTTAAAGCTTCATCAATTTTTTCATGTTGTTCTAAATGAAACAGACATGCGTCAACACTACTTGAATGAATCCGATAAGCAATCCCGTATTTTTCTAGAATAGTCAGCATGTCTAGACGATCGTCTAGGAAACGATTCAATTGATACTTTTCAATCAACACAGGTATGACCACACTTACCTTGTAGCAACTACATTTTAGCTTTAAACCTGCTTCAAGTTGCTTCATCAAAGCGAATTCAACAGACTGATTTCCTATTTTAGATAGTTGATGTAAATTATGTTTAGTTAATAATAGTAGTTGGTCTTGTTTTGATTTTTGCACTATGTCAAATAGTTCAACCGATACTTCCTTCCGCTTTAAAAATCTAGCTTCGCCGTCCTTTTCTAGAGTAACGGCCATGTGTTGAGGAAAAAGCAATCGCAATAAAAATGGTCCAAAAACATATTCAAGTTGTTCGACCAAATCTTCAGTATCACTTGACGAGTATTCTAGCATCGTGACCTTCTCAGTAAATATTTTTTTCGCTTCTGATGAGAGTAAGCTCAATATGTACTGAAAATACATTTCTAAATACTGAATACTTTTTATCAAAAATAACTGACGCGATGTGCTTTCTTGTCGATATTTTTCGAGTGCTTGATAACATTCCTTCGGCCAATGAACAACTAAGACTGCGATTTTTTGTTGTTCATGAAGTTTGATCAACTGTTTGTATGTTCGTTCTTCTTCAAAGAGCGCCATACTACATGCACCAATATTTATTTTTTATTCCTCCTTAAAAGTTCAAGACAGGCGACGTTTAAATTCGTCATAGCTAAACGTTTTGATACAAGTTAAGTGATTTTTCAGATTGCAAGTATATAAAGAAGCTAACGGCATTCCATTGAATGTATTGGTTTTAACCATTGAATAAATCGCCATATCACAAAAAACGACACGATCGCCAATTTTTAATGGCTGATCAAAGGCATAATCACCGATAATATCACCTGCTAAACAAGTTGGACCGCCAAAACGATACGTATAAGACGCTTCATTAGGTAGAGAACTACCTAGTACATGTGGACGGTATGGCATTTCTAAGACATCTGGCATATGGCAAGTTGCTGAAGTATCTAAAATCGCATTTTGAATACTCCTATTTGTAGTGATATCCAAAACCGAGGCAACTAGATAGCCCGCATTCAACGCTACCGCTTCACCTGGTTCCAAATATACCTGTACATGATAGGTGTCTTTGATATGGGTGATCAGCTGACATAGTAATTTCGTATCATAACCAGGACGGGTAATGTGATGTCCTCCACCAAAATTAATCCAGTCCATTTGGTGCAAGTACTCTCCAAAATCAGCTTCAACTTTTGCTAATGTAATCGCTAATGCATCTGCATCTTGTTCACATAACGTGTGAAAATGCAGACCACTGATCCCTCTAAGATCTGCTGTTTTTAACGCTTCAAGAGTGATTCCTAAGCGCGAGCCCGGAGCACAAGGATCATAGATATCGGAGCCATCTTGGGTAGAGATTTGTGGATTTATTCTTAATCCACAAATCTTGTCTGCTTTTAATACTTCATCTTTATAAGTGTTCCACTGTGTTAATGAGTTAAAGACAAAATGATCGGCAACATCTAGTAGTTCCGTTATTTCATCAGCGCGAAAAGCTGGGGAATAGACATGTGTTTCTTTGCCAAATTCTTCACTACCTAAACGTGCTTCATAGATACCACTAGCTGTCGTCCCATCTAAATATTCAGCCATCAAAGGATAGTACGCATACATTGAGAAGGCTTTCTGAGCTAATAAAATTTTACATCCAGTCGCATTTTTAATTTGACGTAACTGTTCAAGATTTTTTCGTAAAAGTTGCTCTTCGACCACAAAACTAGGTGTCGGAACAGCTTCTATCGGCCAAGAAATCGTCATTATTCACTCACCAAAACAGGCGCAAAATCTTCTTTCCAAGGTAGTCCCCATACATTTAAGGCTTCCATAAATGGATCTGGATCCATTTCTTCAACATTAAAGACACCAGGTTTTTGCCATAAGCCTTGAACCACTAACATCGCACCGATCATTGCTGGAACACCCGTAGTATAAGAAACAGCTTGTGAACCGACTTCGCGATAACATTCTTCATGATCACAGACATTATAGACATAATAATTGACTTCTTTACCATCTTTTTTCCCACGATAGATACAGCCAATATTGGTTTTTCCTTTCGTACGTGGTCCTAACGATGCTGGATCGGGTAAAACAGCTTTTAAAAATTGTAGCGGAATGATTTCTTTGCCTTCATATAAAATCGGTTCGATCGATGTCATGCCAACATTTTCTAAGCTACGCAAATGAGTCAAATAACTCTCACCAAATGTCATAAAGAAACGAATTCGTTTGATTCCTTTAATATTTAATGCTAACGATTCTAACTCCTCGTGATGCAAAAGATACATGTCTTTTGGTCCCACTTCGGGAAAATCATATACTTTTTTGATTTCCATTGGTTTCGTTTCGACCCATTGTCCTTCTTCCCAGTAACTTCCGTTAGCTGAAACTTCACGAATATTGATTTCAGGATTGAAGTTCGTTGCAAATGGATAGCCATGATCACCAGCATTACAATCTAGAATGTCGATATAATTGATTTCGTCAAAGTAATGTTTTTGTGCATAAGCTGAAAATACTCCTGTAACACCAGGATCAAATCCAGAACCTAAAATGGCTGTGATACCTGCTTTTTCAAATTTCTCACGGTATTCCCATTGCCATTTATATTCAAATTTTGCAGTATCTTCTGGTTCATAGTTTGCGGTATCCAAGTAATGCGTTTTAGTCGCTAAACAAGCATCCATAATCGTTAAATCTTGATAAGGCAATGCTAGATTGATCACGATATCTGGTTGTACATTTTCAATCAGTGTGATTAATTCTTCTACATTATCGGCATCGACTTGTGCGGTAGTAATCACAGTTCCTTTACCGTCTAATTCAGTTTTTAATGCCTCACATTTTGATACTGTACGTGAAGCAATACATAATTCCTCAAATACCTCATGATTTTGTACGATCTTGTGTACAGTAACCCCTGCGACGCCACCTGCGCCGATAACTAATGCTTTTGCCATTATTTTATCCCCCTTTTAGTTTGTTGCTAATAAAATTTCACGAATGATTTTACCCGCTAAGGCTGTTGATGCACCGCTTAGGTCATATTGCGGCGACAATTCATTGACATCGATCCCCACGATCGGAAGTACTGAAATATCTAGAATTGCTTGTAATAACTCTGGAAACATCACTCCACCTGCTTCAGGAGTTCCGGTCCCTGGAAAGGCAGCTGGATCCAAAACATCTAGATCTAAAGTAAAGTAAATTGGAACCTCTTTTGCTTTTAGTTGTGCCACGATTTCAGTTAATCCTGTAAAGTCAAATTTTTGTAAATGTGTGTGCTCTTTAGCAAAAGCAAATTCTGCTCGCTCCCCAGAACGAATCCCAAATTGATAGATTTTGTCGTCTCCAATCATATCATGGACACGACGAATCACTGTGGCATGTGACAACTTAGCATCTAAATACGTATCACGTAAATCTGTATGTGCATCGAATTGGATAACATGAACATCAGGATACTGCTCAACGACAGCTTCAAAGGCACCTAATGTCACTAAATGTTCGCCACCAATCATAAAAGGTCGTTTTTTAGCTGCCAAAATCGTTGCCGTCTGTTGTCTAATATCTGCTAATGCTAGATCGACACGACCAAATGATAGTTCTAAATCTCCTGCATCAAAAACCGCGATATCTTCTAAATCTTTATCCTGATAAGGACTATAAGTCTCTAGACCAAATGAGTCGGCACGAATCACTCGACTGGCAAAACGTGTACCTGGACGAAATGAGGTCGTAGAATCGAATGGTGCACCAAATAATACGGTCGTCGCTTCTTCAAACGATGCTTCACAAGCAATAAATGTCTCAATGTTTGGTTTCATGTTCTAAAAACTCCTTTATATAAGTTGGTAAATAAAATGCGCCCTGATGAATCATAGGATTATAGAAATGAGTCGTGATGTTTTTATTCGACCATGACGCGATATCTAAATCGAGTAACGGATCGATTTGTTTACTCGAAAACCCAAACAATAAATATCCTGCTGCATAACTTGGTACACTCGTCATATAAACTTCATTGATCGGAAAAACGCTCGCTACTGTTCGTCTAATATGCGCTAAAGCTTCTAAATCTTCTTGGTAAAATCCATTAGCTTGTTGACTAATCAAAATCCCATTATCCGCAAGTGCCTTATAACAATTACCGTAAAACTCTTTCGTAAATAGACTCTCATTGATACCAAATGGATCGGCAGAGTCAACAATAATTAAATCGTATACTTCCTTAGTCACGCGGACATAACGTAGCCCATCTTGGATAAACAAGCGTACTCTAGAATCCGCAAAACTTTGTTTGGAGTAAGCCAAATACTGCTTACTCACTTCAATAACGCGTTCATCTAACTCCACGACATCTAATTGTGTGATCGTATCGTATTTTTCTAATTCTTTTAAAACCCCACCATCACAGCCACCTAAAACCAACACTTTTTTTATCTCACTATTGGTTGCCATTGCAACGTGGACCATCATTTCACTATAAAAAAATTCGTCTTTGTCTGTTGTGATCAGTTGACCGTCTAATGTGAGCATACGACCAAATTCATTTGATTCAAAAATATCAATTTGCTGATACTCAGAGCGTTCTTGATATAACTGAGATTCGACTTTGATCGATAATTTGACTCCTTCATTATGATAATCAGATAACCATAAATCCATTTACTCACTTCCTTACTATACGGATAGTATTTAATTTTGAGTCTTCTGTCCCCATTAAAAAGCAACCTTTTTCTTTTGCGTATAAAATATGTTCAATTACTTGTGAGGTGATTTTTTCACCAGGTGCTACGATCGGGATTCCTGGTGGATAACACATGACCATCTCCCCAGCTATTTGATCGATGCTATCCGTGAGTAATAAAGACTCTTTAGCCGCAAAAAATGCTTGTTTGGGTGTTATCACGACTTCCGTATTGGCAATATCAAACACGAGTAAATCTTTTTTAGACTTTTTAAAACGCCGACGGATTTCTAAAAGTGCGCCGACTAAGCGTTCAATATCCACAATCCGATCGCCAACTGAGATATAAGCCAAAATATTAGCTGTATCGCCAAATTCAATCTGGATATTGTATTCATCACGCAAGAGATCATAGACCTCAGAACCAGTTAAGCCTAAACCTGTCGTTTGGATCACTAGCTTCGTCCGATCAAAGTCATAAATGCCATTACGATCAATCACTTCGGTCGAGTACGCATAATAGTCCCCAATTTCATTGATTTCATCACGTGCATATTGCGCAAGATCTAATACACGTTGGAAAATTTCTTCTCCTTTTAATGCTAAAGTTTGTCTTGAAAGGTCTAAACTTGCCATCAATAGATAACTTGCACTCGTAGTTTGCGTTAGGTTGATGATTTGGCGTACATATTCTCCATCCAATTCGTCGTTACATAATAAAAATGAACTTTGCGTTAATGATCCGCCTGATTTGTGCATACTAACTGCTGCCATATCACATCCTGCATGCATTGCAGCAATGGGTAAGTTTTTCCCAAAATACAAATGTGTACCATGTGCCTCATCGACCAACACTTTTAGTCCTGCTTGATGTGCATATTCCGTAATTTGAACTAAATCGGAACAAATACCATAATAGGTCGGATTATTCACCAAAATAGCTTTTGCTTCTGGGTGGCGATCAATCGCTTCTTTAACCAGATTCAAAGGCATACCTGTCGAAATTTCTAATTCCTTTTGTAAAGGTGTTTCGACATAGACTGGTACGCCACCACACATGATCAATGCATTGATCACACTCTTATGGACATTACGTGGCAAAATAATCGTTTCCCCTTCTTTGACCGTTGCATAAATCATATTTTGAACAGCTTGTGTCGTCCCATTGACTATAAAAAATGCATGTGCAGCTGAAAATGCTCTTGCTGCAAGTTCTTCAGCTTCTCTGATAACGGATACCGGATGACTCAAATTATCTAACAGTTTCATCGAATTGGCATCCATCGCAATCGCTTTTTCACCAAAAAGCTGCGTCAATTCGACACTTCCTTTGCCACGTTTATGCCCGGGAACATCGAATGGTACAACACGGCGCTTTTGTAACTGATGCAAAGCCTCCACAATTGGAGCTTGATTTTGGTTTATCTCTTTCATTGTCTCCGCCCTTCTCTAATGTGATACAAAAAAGCACACCACTATAACTATAGTGGTGTGCTGAAAAATTCTACCTAAATAAGCCCATGACCATTGATACAAATAAATTGTATACAATCATCATATCTATGGGATTGTAGAACGCTAGAGCCTTTTCTATAGTACATCTTGACTTTTACTATTCTCACTGATCGTCTTTGTGAATGATACATTCACAAAAAATTTGAGTCGATAGCACATTGCTATCTCTTCAATGGGCGCGGAAGCCCCTTTACTACTTCAAACCTGTTAAAATTTCTAACAGCAATAAGTTTGGCTAAAGTCAAAGATAATACTCGCCTCTCTCGTTCGCAACAAACGTTGCATGGAAGAGAATAACATAGATTATATTTTTTGACAAGATACTTTTTGTTTCACATGAAACATTTTTCAAATCGTAAAGCACTCATATCTGAATAAAATATCTTTATTCTTTCTTCATCAGCAGACAAAAAAAGAAGTAGTCCATCACTACTTCTTTTTGTATTAATTTGTTACCTTTGCAATCTTTCCTTGTTCGATATAAACCATTAGAATACTTAGATCAGCTGGATTTACTCCGCTGATTCGACTAGCTTGGGCAAGTGTTTCTGGTTGGATCTTTTGTAATTTTTGTTTTGCTTCAGTAGCTAGTCCGTTGATCGCCGCATAATCGATATGTTCTGGAATTCGTTTTGCTTCCATTCGTTTCAATTTCTCAACTTTTTCCATGGCTTTATTGATATAGCCTTCATACTTAATTTGGATTTCAACTTGTTCAATTTCTTTTTTCGTTAATGCCTCATTTTTCTCAATAAACGGCACAATCACGTCATAACTAATTTCCGGACGCTTCAATAATTCATAAGCCAAAATCCCATCTTTCAGTTCAGCTGAATTTGCTGCAACTAAGGCTGCTTGTACTTCTTTCGTTGGTTTCAAACGAATCGTTTTTAAACGTGCGATTTCTGCTTCAACAGCAGCTTTTTTAGCTAGATAAACTTGGTATTGGTCTTCTTTGACTAAGCCCGCTTTATATCCCATTTCAGTCAAACGCAGATCCGCATTATCATGGCGTAAAATCAAACGATATTCAGCACGTGAAGTCAATAAACGATAAGGTTCATTGGTTCCTTTAGTCACTAAATCATCAATCATCACACCGATATAACCGTCACTACGTTTTAATACAAGAGGATCTTTTCCTTGGACTTTTAACGCTGCATTCATCCCGGCGATCAGTCCTTGACCGGCAGCTTCTTCATAGCCACTAGTACCATTGGTTTGACCTGCAGTATATAGATTTTCGATGACTTTCGTTTCTAAAGTTGGTCGTAATTGATGAGGAACGACCACATCATATTCAATTGCATAGCCAGTCCGCATCATTTCAACATTTTCTAAACCGGCAATTGAGCGCAACATATTCACTTGAACATCTTCAGGAAGTGAAGTCGATAACCCTTGAACATACACTTCTTCTGTATTTAAGCCTTCTGGTTCTAAAAATAGTTGATGGCGTGGTTTATCTGAAAAACGCACGATCTTATCTTCGATAGATGGACAATAACGCGCGCCAACACCTTCCACGATCCCGGTAAACATCGGTGCACGGTGGAGATTTTCTTGAATGATCTCATGTGTACCTTCATTTGTATACGTCAACCAACAAGGTTCTTGTTCGATTTTATATGCGCTATCTGGTGTCATAAAACTAAAATGATTGGGTTCCTCGTCACCTGGTTGGATTTCTGTCACAGAGTAGTCGATCGTACTTGATTTTACTCGTGGAGGTGTTCCGGTCTTGAAGCGAGCAATTTCTAGCCCTAATTCTTGTAAATGATCGGCTAGGCCAACAGATGGTTGTGAATTATTGGGACCTGATGAATACTTTAACTCGCCAATAATGATCTCACCACGTAAAGCAGTTCCTGCTGTAATGACAACAGCTTTCGCGCCATAACGTGCTCCAGTAGATGTGACTACACCTTTACACACACCATCTTCAACAATCAAACGTTCAACGATTCCTTGGCGTAAAGTAAGATTATCTTCTTGTTCGATTGTATGTTTCATTTCAGATGAATACTCATGTTTATCAGCTTGTGCACGTAATGCGCGGACAGCCGGACCTTTACCAGTGTTCAACATTCTCATTTGGATGTAGGTCTTATCGATATTACGTCCCATCTCACCACCTAGAGCGTCGATTTCACGTACAACAACTCCCTTAGCTGGTCCTCCTACAGAAGGATTACAAGGCATAAATCCTACCATATCTAAATTAATCGTAATCAATAACGTTTTATTGCCCATTCGACTAGCGGCTAAGGCGGCTTCTGATCCTGCGTGACCAGCACCAACAACAATCACATCAAAAGATTCTGCTGTATATTCTTGCATGTATTTTTCTCCTTTTATTTTCCTAAACAAAATTGGCTAAACAATTGTGTAATCAATTCATCTTGTACACTGTCTCCCACGACTTCACCTAAAGCATCCCAACAACGTGTCATATCGATTTGGACTAGGTCGACAGGCATTCCCATTTCGATCCCTTGGATGACTTCGCTTAATGAATATGCTGCTTGGTCCAAAAGCGCGATATGTCGTGTATTCGAAACATAGGATGCGTCTTTATCAGCAGTTTGACCACCAAAGAACAAATCAGCTATTGCTTGCTCCAAGCGATCTAATCCATTTTGATTTAAAACAGATACTTCAAATAAAGGCGAATCCCCTACTAAATTACGGACCTCATCTCGATCTAACCGACTTGGTAGATCCATTTTATTCAATAATACGATACGTTTACTGTCTTTAGTTACTTCAATCAATTGCTCGTCTTCACTAGACAAGGGTTCACTTTGATTGAGCACTAGTAAAATCAAATCGGCTTTAGCTAAAGCTTGACGGCTTCGTTCGACACCAATACGTTCTACGATATCTTCAGTTTCACGAATCCCTGCAGTATCGACTAATTTTAAAGGCACGCCACGAACATTGACATATTCTTCGATCACATCACGCGTTGTCCCAGCAATATCTGTTACGATCGCTTTTTCTTCACGCAATAAATGATTTAAAAGGCTCGATTTTCCTACATTAGGGCGCCCAATAATCGCAGTGTCTAGACCTTCACGTAAGATTTTTCCTTGTTGTGCTGTTTGCAATAAGTCTTCGATTTGACCTTTGACCTGTGTTGCTTTTTCTAATAACAAACGCGTTGTCATTTCCTCAACATCGTCATATTCAGGATAATCGATATTCACTTCTACTTGAGCAAGCGTTTCTAAAATTTCTTGGCGTAAAGCACGAATCAAGTGTGATAGATTACCATCTAATTGATTTAATGCTAAGTTCATCGCTTTATCAGTTTTAGCACGAATCAAATCCATTACCGCTTCTGCTTGTGATAAATCTACACGGCCATTTAAAAAAGCTCGTTTGGTAAATTCTCCTGGCTCAGCTAACCGTGCTCCTTGGCGTAACAATAATTGCAACAATTGATTCACCACAACAATCCCACCATGACAATTGATCTCGACTACATTTTCTCTAGTGAATGTCTTTGGTGCACGCATCACAGAAACCATTACTTCATCTACTAATTTATCTGCTACAGGATCTACGATATGTCCATAATGGATCGTATGACTCGAAACATCTGCTAGTTGCTTATTCCCAGCTTGAAATACGCGATCAGCGATTTCCACAGCTTGATCACCACTTAAACGAACAATACTAATCGCTCCTTCTCCTGGTGGTGTTGAAATGGCTGCGATTGTATCAAATTCTTGAGTAATTTCTGTCACTTTATTTCCTCACTTTCTATTTCATCGCACAAAAAAAGTGCACACTCCACCCCAAAAGGTGAACGTTGCACTTTGACTGCTTCTGTCCATTAATTCTGGGGATAGCTTAGCATATTTTTGCTTTTCTGACAAGTTAGACTTCTTTTCGTTTTTGCTTATTCAGTTTTGCACAAGTGGATAAAAAAGAGTAAAATAAGACAAAAGACTTTTACCTATTTTTAGGAGGAATTTATTATGAGTATTTCACTACGTCATCGCCATGACTATTCAGAAGATGAAAATCGCCGCATTGATGAGATTGTTTTATCCACAGGTAATGTGAATAAACCCTACGTTGTACGTGACATTGTATTTGCTTCAGAAAAATTAGAGGTCGATTTATTTGATCCTATTGTGGATCCTAATGATTTATTGAAAAATATCT
This sequence comes from Enterococcus bulliens, assembly GCF_053761865.1. Taxonomy (NCBI): domain Bacteria; kingdom Bacillati; phylum Bacillota; class Bacilli; order Lactobacillales; family Enterococcaceae; genus Enterococcus; species Enterococcus bulliens. The sequence goes on along the minus strand of NZ_JBSMXK010000001.1, from coordinate 230,326 downwards.
CTTACCGCTTGCGTGAAAAGGCGTATTCTTATGGTGCTAGTGCTGTAATCAACTGTCATTTTGAACACGATCACGTTGTTCATCCTGATGGCACTATTTTTTTAGAGATTTTTGCTTATGGTACCGTTGTTCAATATACACAATCCACAATCGGTGGATAACTTTGTGGATAAAAAAAGGACCCTTCTAAAAGAAGGATCCTTTTTTATTATCACTTTTTCGAATGGAAGTGATAAGAATGATTTCGTTTCCAATCATACGATGGATTAGGCAGTTTGTCAATTCGATCTAAAATGACGTTTTATTTCAATGATGAATCTTTTATTTTTTAAGCTCGATCACAAGATATCGATAAGGTTCATCACCTTCAGAATGAGTTTGAACTGCATCATGTTTACTTAATACAGCATGAATTTGCTTTCGTTCAAATGCAGGCATTGGTTCTAAAAAAATCGGACGCTTGGTTTGAATGACTTTTTGCGCTGTTCGTTCGGCCAATCGTTCTAAGATTTCTTGACGTTTTTCACGATAATCTCCTACATTGACAACAATCGAGCGCTTTTCTTTGCTTTGACGATGTAAAAAGACTTGTGCTAAATATTGGATAGCATTTAGCGTCTTCCCGTGTTTTCCAATGACTAATCCTTGTTTAGTTGTATTGATTTGATACATGATCACATCTTTTTTTCGTTCTACTGTTACCGTCGTCTCATCCGATAAAACCAACTGCTTTACGATCATCTCTAAGTATACTCGTAATTCTTCTAAACTATCTTGCTCTGGTTCGATTTCTTCTGTGGATAAGTTTGTGGATAACATGGTTGCTTCATTTGAATCAATTATTGGGTCAATGACCTGATCATTTGAGACTATTTCGGAATTTTTCGAAATACTTTTAGGCTCGATACTGACTTGTGCATCTTTTTTCCCAAAACCAAAAAGGCCTTTTTTCGCATCTTGGAGCACTTCGATCACTGCATCTTCTCTCGTAACCCCTAACGTATTCAATCCTAAATCAATTGCCTTTTGGACTGTACTTGCAGTAAACATCGGCATATTCAAAACTCCTTTCTATAAGTTTAAATCATTATTTTTTCTTTTTCTTTCCTAATGCATTGTTTTTCGCTCGTTGCATCGCACGTTCCTTTTCTCGGATTGCTCGTGCAGCTTCTTCACGTTCTCGTTTTAGCACAAAAGGATTATTGATCATCAGTGTTTGGATAACTTGGAAACCATTTGATACTACCCAGTATAAAGATAGTCCACTAGCTAAGTTGATCCCCATGAATAAAATCATAGCAGGCATGACTACATTCATAATTTTTAGACTAGCATTTGATTCGACTTGGCTCATACTTGATAAATAAGTACTTCCGAAAGTGAAAATAGCTGCTAGTACAGGTAAAATGTAGTACGGGTCTTTTGAACCTAGTTGTAACCATAAAAAATGGCCTTCAGTCAAAGCTGGTACTCGTGAGATCGATTGCCATAGTGCCATTAAAATCGGCATTTGAATGACTAGAGGCAAACAACCAATATAAGGATTTACATTGTTTTCAGCATATAATCGTTGTGTTTCTTCACGTAATTTTTGCTGTGTTTGCATATCTTTAGCAGAGTACTCTTGTTGTAGTTTCTTTAGTCGCGGTTGTAATTCTTGGGTCTTACGCATGCTTTTCGTTTGGAAATGCATCAATGGCAATAAGATGATTCGAATAATAATCGTAAATAAAATGATCCCTATTCCAGCATTACCAAAAGATAAGGCTTTGATAGCTTGCGCAAAGTAATACACAATGTAACGATCCCAAACATTAGTACTTTGTGCTGAGACCTCACTGGTTCCACAAGCTGATAGCAACACAACCATAGCAACTAAACTGAGCATTAATAGTAGACGCTTTCTTTTTTTCACGAAACGATTTCTCTCCCTTACTTGATTATTCCTGCAAGTGCGAATACATGTTTTAGATTCGAATATACTTCTTGAGAGGGCAAATCGACAGTAGATGGTCGTGCAATGATGATAAAATCCAAGTCTGAGCGAATTTCATCTTGTAAAGCTGCGACACTTGCTCTGATTTTTCGTTTTACAGCATTACGATGCACAGCATTCCCTACCTTTTTTCCAACGGATAATCCCACACGAAAATGTTTTTGATTGGGTTTATCTAATATATAGACAATAAATTTACGATTCGCAAACGATTTTCCTGTATGGAATACTTTTTGAAATTCTTGTTCTTTTTTAACTCGATACGCCTTTCTCATCCTCAATTCATCCATTCTTTTTGATTATACTCACGCAGTTATCATACCATATTTCAAAGTCTTTCTTCATTAGGTTTCCTTAAAAATGGGTATAAAAAAAACCACTGAGGTTCAGTGGCTTATGCAGAAAGAACCTTTCTGCCTTTACGACGACGGCTAGTTAAGACGCGACGTCCATTTTTTGTGCTCATACGTTTACGGAATCCGTGAACTTTTTGACGTTTACGTTTATTTGGTTGATACGTTCTTTTCAATGATTTCACCTCCAAATAGAAATTCTATTCGTTCTATTATGTAGAAACATACTTTGATAGTATACCGAAAGAACTACTGATTTGTCAATAAAAAAATAATTCACTTCACCTTGATTCTTCGTTATTCTTCGTAGAAAGTTACCCACAGTTTTATCCACATTTTAACAAAAGCCTATGGATAACTCAAAAATCAAAAAAACTTTTAAAAAAGTTATCCACTGGGTTATCCACAAGTTATCCACAAATACACACCCTGTGGAAAAGTTTTACACAGCTAGTTAAAAAACTGTGGAAAAGTCTTTTAAAAGTTGCTATTATACTCTATATTATCCACAGACCATTGTGGATAGTCTATTTTTTTTAAAAGTTATCCACGATATTTTAAAACTGTGGATAACTTTTATTCACAGGTGTGTAAAAGTCTTTCCACAGTTTTTTTATTTTGTGGATAAATCGACTAAATACTGAATCTTTTTATTCCATTCTGTGGAAAAGTTTTATTTTTCATGCTACATTTAGACTATCTATTTTTATTTTTATATAAGGAGGTACACAAGTATGACATCTCTTGATGAGATCTGGGCAGAACTTCAAGAACGATACAAAAACGAAATGAATTTTGTCAGTTATAATACTTGGGTCGATACCGCACAACCTCTTTCCTTTCAAAAAAATCAATTAATGATTGAAGTTCCAAGTGAGCTTCACAAGAATTATTGGGAAAAAAACCTAGCAGGTCAGATTTTAGAAACAGGATATCGCTTAAATGGAGAAGAACTATTTCCGATTTTTGTCACACCAGATGATTCAAATAAATACGCGGAAAAAACTCCTGAAGAACCATTACCTAAAGACGATTACTTAGAAGCTCAATCTGTTTTAAATCCTAAATATACTTTTGATACATTTGTAATTGGAAAAGGAAATCAAATGGCTCATGCAGCTGCCTTGGTAGTTGCAGAAGATCCAGGATCCATTTATAATCCATTATTTTTCTATGGTGGAGTTGGCCTTGGAAAAACCCATTTGATGCATGCCATCGGACATCAAATGTTACAGCGTAGACCAGATGCAAAGATCAAATACGTCAGTAGTGAGAATTTTACGAATGACTTTATCAATTCAATCAAGCGTAAAGAAATGGAATCATTTCGAGAAGAGTACCGTACGGTCGATCTACTATTAGTAGACGATATCCAATTTTTGGTCAATAAAGAAGGTACACAAGAAGAGTTTTTTAATACGTTTGAAGAACTTTATTTAAATAATAAACAGATCGTATTGACCAGTGATCGGTTACCAAACGAAATTCCAACTTTACCAGAACGTCTCGTTTCACGTTTTGCTTGGGGATTATCTGTTGATATCACTCCACCTGATCTGGAAACGAGAACCGCTATTTTAAGAAAAAAAGCCGAAGCTGAACGTCTAGAGATTCCCGATGATACACTAAGCTATATTGCAGGACAAATCGATTCGAATATTCGTGAATTAGAAGGTGCCTTAGTACGTGTTCAAGCTTTTGCTACCATGAAAAATGCTGATATTTCTACTAGCTTAGCTGCCGAAGCTTTAAAAGCCCTAAAAGGATTAGAACCGATCGGCCAAGCCTCTGTTCTAAAAATTCAAGAAAAAGTATCAAACTACTATAATATCCCTGTTTCCGACTTAAAAGGAAAAAAACGGGTTAAAAGTATTGTATTGCCGAGACAAATCGCAATGTACCTTGCTAGAGAACTAACAGATAGTTCGTTACCAAAAATCGGCGCTGAATTTGGTGGAAAAGATCATACCACAGTTATCCATGCACACGAAAAAATCCAGCAACTTATCAAAAATGATCCTATATTAGAACGCGAAGTGGCTGAACTCAAACAACTCGTTATAGGATAGTGTGGACAAATCCTTTTTTATCCACATAGTTATACACAGCTTATCCACAAGTAAAAATAGAGCTTTCCCTTGTTATACGTGGACTTATCCACAGTTATCCACAGTATACACAGCCCTATTACTATTACTATTCTTTTAATAATAAATATATATAAAGGAGCTTACCTAAATGAAACTAACTCTACATCGTCCAACATTTATGCAAGAATTACAAAAAGTCCAAAGAGCCATTTCAAGCAAAACTACTATTCCAATTTTAACTGGAGTAAAATTGAGTTTGACTCATAATGGTTTGACCCTAACAGGAAGCAATGCAGATATTTCAATCGAAACTTTTTTAAGTGTAGAAAATGAAAAAGCCCAAATGACTATCGAAGAAACAGGAGCTATTGTATTACAAGCACGTTTCTTTAGTGAGATCATCAAAAGATTACCTGAAGATTTCGTGACAATGAATGTCATTGAAAACAATCAAGTAGAAATTACGTCTGGTAAAGCAAGTTTTACTGTAAATGGCTTAGATGCTGATAATTATCCACATCTTCCAGTTGTGGATACAACAAATCAATTAGCTGTCCCGATTCAAATCTTAAATCAATTAATCAATGAAACAGTTTTTGCTGTTTCACAACATGAAAGTCGTCCGATTCTAACTGGAGTTCATATGGTGTTAAAAGAACAACAACTATTAGCTGTTGCGACAGATTCACATCGTCTAAGTCAACGAATCATTCCATTAGGAACAGAACATGATCAATTTGATATCGTGATTCCTGGAAAAAGCTTAACTGAATTATCTCGTTCTTTAGGAGAAACAGAAGAGTCAGTAGAGATCAGTATTATGGAAAATCAAGTTTTATTTGAAACAGCTACAACTAAATTTTATTCTCGTTTGTTGGAAGGAACCTATCCGGATACAAATCGTTTGATTCCAAATAGCTTTAACACCGAAATCGATTTTTCAGTTCGCTCACTGCAAGCAGCAATTGACCGTGCATCATTACTGTCGCATGAAGGACGGAATAATATCGTTAAATTATCGATCACTGCTAATGAAGTCGTATTATATGGAAATTCACCTGAAGTAGGTCGAGTGGAAGAAGTATTATCTTATGAGCGAGTAAGTGGGGATCCTTTAGAGATCTCATTTAATCCAGACTATATGAAAAAAGCTTTACAAGCTTTTGGAGACACTTCAATCTCAGTTCGTTTTATCTCAGCGATTCGTCCGTTTACCTTAGAACCAACTGAAGGTAATGGCGCATTCATCCAGTTAATTACACCAGTTCGTACTAATTAGATTTTATTTTTAGAAAATAATCTGAAAATGAATAGAAAACAATAATTATACTAAATCAAGGTTTAAATTCCATTTTAAGCCTTGATTTTTATTTTGGTTTAAAACTATCAAAAAAGGTACAAGTCGCCTTAAAAGCAAAAATAAATAGGGAAATTTGTTTTATATGTGAAAAAATAGTATAATAGAGGTATATGTCTTGTGGAAGAATCGAGGGAAAAAATGAAAGAAAAAATCTTTTTAACATCAGAATATATGACACTTGGACAAATGTTAAAAGAAGTGACGATTATCAGCAGTGGTGGACAAGCAAAATGGTTCCTAGCTGAACATACAGTATTTGTAGATGGAGAAGTTGAGAATCGCCGTGGCCGTAAGTTGTATGCCGGTATGATGATTGAAATTCCAGAATATGGTACATATTTCATGGCCTCACAGGATCAACAACATGAGACTGAGTAATCTTGAATTACAAAATTTTAGAAACTATGATCAACTTGCATTGACATTTACGAAAGATTTGGTGATTTTTCTAGGTGAAAATGCGCAAGGAAAAACAAATGTACTTGAAGCAATCTATGCTTTAGCGATGACTAGAAGCCATCGTACTGCCCATGAACAAGAATTAATATCATGGCAAAAAAAAGAGGCAAATATAAGTGGCCACATAGAAAAAAATAGCCATAATATCTTGCTAGAAGTACGTTTTACGAAAAAAGGTCGTAGAACTAAAATCAATCATTTAGAACAAAAAAAATTAAGTTCTTATGTGGGTCAAATGAATGTGATTTTGTTTGCTCCAGAAGATTTAGCTTTAGTAAAAGGAACACCACAACTACGCCGTAAGTTTTTAGATATGGAGATTGGTCAGATCAATTCTGTTTATTTATATAATCTAGTCCAGTATCAAAAAATTTTAAAGCAACGTAATCTTTACTTAAAAAAATTAGCCGAAACGAAAAAACCGGATGAACTGTATCTTACGGTTTTGACAGAACAGTTAGTCGAATTTGGCAGTAAGGTATTGTATGAACGATTGAAATTTGTCAAAAAATTAGAGTACTGGGCGAACACATTGCATCAATCAATTAGTCAACAAAAAGAAACGCTGACTATCACTTATGATTCGTCAATCGAGTTATCAACAGAATCCACAATAAAATCCATTGCCAAAATTTATCAACAGGCTTTGGGGAAAACTCAACAGAATGAACGATTTAGGCAAATCACACTCGTAGGACCTCACCGAGATGAGTTGCTTTTTTTTATTAATGGCCGGAATGTCCAAACATATGGATCGCAAGGTCAACAACGAACAACGGCTTTGAGCGTCAAACTTGCAGAAATTGATTTAATGAAAGAAGAAACTGGTGAGTATCCAATTCTACTGCTAGATGATGTGATGAGTGAGTTAGACGATTCAAGACAACTGCATTTACTAGAAGCAATCGAGGGTAAAGTCCAAACGTTTTTAACAACAACGACACTGGAACATGTCAAAGAAAAGATGACGGTAGAACCCATGATTTACTATGTTGAACAAGGAAAGATAAAAGGAGAGAGTGCGTAATGACGGAAGAAGAGAAAAATTTAGTCGAACGTGCCAAGGAATATGATGCAAGTCAAATTCAGGTACTTGAAGGATTAGAAGCAGTTCGTAAACGACCTGGTATGTACATTGGCTCAACGAGTTCAGAAGGGCTACACCACTTAGTTTGGGAAATTGTGGATAACTCAATCGACGAGGCACTCGCAGGTTTTGCAACGAAGATTGAAGTTGTTGTGGAAAAAGATAATAGTATCACTGTGTTAGATGATGGTCGGGGGATTCCTGTGGATATCCAAGCAAAAACAGGACGTCCTGCTGTGGAAACAGTATTTACAGTATTGCATGCTGGTGGGAAATTTGGCGGTGGCGGATACAAAGTATCTGGAGGACTACATGGAGTTGGTTCTTCGGTGGTCAACGCATTGTCAACGACTTTAGATGTTAAAGTCTACAAAGACGGTAAAATTTATCACCAACAATACCAACGTGGTGCTGTTGTAGAAGATCTTAAAGTAATTGGCGAAACACAATTACACGGAACAGAAGTCCATTTTGTTCCAGATCCAGAAATCTTCCAAGAAACTACAGAGTTTAATTTTGAAAAATTAGCCACTCGTGTTCGTGAACTAGCCTTTTTAAATCGCGGTCTGCATATTTCCATTGAGGATCGTCGTGTTGAAGAAGAAGTAGTTTTACGCGAATTTCATTATGAGGGTGGAATTAAAAGTTACGTCGAGCATTTAAATGATACAAAAACGGTACTTTTTCCAGAACCGATTTATCTTGAAGGTAACCAACAAGATATCAGTGTCGAAGTTTCAATGCAGTATACGGATGGATATCACGCAAACCTATTAAGTTTTGCCAACAATATCCACACATATGAAGGTGGAACACATGAATCGGGATTTAAAACAGCACTGACTCGTGTCATCAATGATTATGCACGTAAACAAAAGTTGATGAAAGAAAATGATGATAATTTGACTGGAGAAGATGTTCGTGAAGGATTGACTGCTGTCATTTCGATCAAACATCCTGATCCTCAATTTGAAGGTCAAACAAAAACGAAATTAGGAAATTCTGAAGTCCGAACTGTAACGGATCGATTGTTCTCAGAGCATTTTTCGAAGTTTTTATTTGAAAATCCTACTGTTGGCCGTCAAATCGTAGAAAAAGGAATGCTTGCTTCTAAAGCACGTCTAGCTGCGAAAAGAGCGCGGGAAGTGACACGTCGTAAAGGCGCCTTAGAAATCAGTAGTCTCCCAGGTAAACTGGCAGATTGTTCGAGTCGTGAACCAGAAAAATGTGAATTATTTATCGTGGAGGGAGATTCTGCCGGAGGATCAGCTAAACAAGGCCGTGATCGAGAATTCCAAGCGATCTTACCAATTCGCGGGAAAATCTTAAATGTAGAAAAAGCAACAATGGATAAAATTTTAGCCAATGAAGAGATCCGTTCATTATTTACAGCTATGGGGACAGGTTTTGGTGGCGATTTTGATGTATCAAAAGCACGTTATCACAAATTGGTGATCATGACGGATGCCGATGTCGACGGTGCTCACATTCGGACTTTGTTATTAACATTATTTTATCGCTACATGCGCCCAATCGTCGAGGCAGGATATGTTTATATTGCGCAACCTCCTTTATATGGAGTAAAACAAGGTAAAAATATCACGTACGTTCAACCTGGTAAACGTGCAGAAGAAGAATTACAACGTGTAGTTTCTGAACTACCAGCTTCTCCAAAACCAAGTGTGCAACGATACAAAGGATTAGGTGAAATGGATGACCATCAATTATGGGAAACGACGATGGATCCAGAAAACCGTCTGATGTTACAAGTAACAGTCGATGATGCAATCGAAGCGGATCAGATATTTGAAATGTTAATGGGAGACCGAGTAGAACCACGCCGTGCATTTATTGAAGAGAATGCGCATTACGTGAAAAACTTAGACATCTAACCTTAGAGGAGGAACTACCTATTGAGTGAAGAAATTAAACAAAATATCCAACATGTGAACTTAACGAGCGAAATGAAGGACTCATTTATTGACTATGCAATGAGTGTCATCGTTGCTCGGGCACTTCCTGATGTACGTGATGGATTAAAACCAGTTCACCGTCGTATTTTATACGGAATGAACGAACTAGGTGTTACACCAGATCGTGCGCATAAAAAATCAGCACGTATCGTAGGGGATGTCATGGGTAAATATCATCCTCATGGTGATAGTGCAATCTACGAATCTATGGTACGTATGGCGCAGCCTTTTAGTTACCGTTATATGCTTGTAGATGGTCACGGAAACTTTGGTTCTGTCGATGGTGATGGTGCTGCAGCAATGCGTTATACAGAAGCACGGATGAGTCGTTTGGCTGTTGAAATGTTAAGAGATATCAATAAAGATACTGTCGATTTCCAAAGTAACTATGATGATACAGAACGCGAACCAGCTGTTTTACCAGCACGTTTTCCCAATCTTTTAGTCAATGGAACAACAGGGATTGCTGTGGGAATGGCTACAAATATTCCGCCTCATAACCTAAATGAAGTGATCGCAGCGATCGATTTAGTGATGGAAAATCCAGCAGTAACAACAAGTGAATTGATGGAAGTCTTGCCTGGGCCAGATTTTCCGACAGGTGGAATCGTGATGGGAAAATCTGGTATCCGTCGTGCGTACGAGACAGGTAAAGGGTCTATCATTGTTCGAGGCCGAGTGGAAATCGACGAAATGAAAAATGGGAAAGAACGTATCCTGATCACAGAATTACCTTATATGGTTAATAAAGCGAAATTGATTGAGCGTATCTCAGAGCTACATCGTGATAAACGAATAGAAGGAATTACTGCACTACGTGATGAATCAAGTCGTGCAGGGATGCGGATCGTGATCGAGGTTCGTCGTGACGTCAGTGCTTCTGTTATTTTAAATAACATTTACAAAATGACAGCTTTACAATCATCATTTGGATTTAACATGTTAGCCATCGAAAACGGTGTACCAAAAGTATTGAGTGTAAAACGTATCTTAGAAGATTACTTAGAGCATCAAAAAGAAGTAATCACTAGACGGACACGTTTTGATAAAGCAAAAGCTGAAGCGAGAGCACATATCCTTGAAGGATTGCGGATTGCATTAGATCATATCGATGAAATCATTGCGATGATCCGTGCTGCCAAAGCCGATGACGAAGCAAAACAAGCGTTGATCGCACGTTTTGAATTTTCAGATCGCCAAGCACAAGCAATCTTGGATATGCGTTTGCGCCGTTTGACTGGTTTAGAACGTGATAAAATCGAGAATGAGTACCAAGAACTATTGAAATTGATTGCTGATCTTGAAGACATCCTAGCACGCCCAGAACGCGTGTTAGAAATCATAAAAGAAGAGTTGCATGAATTAGGGACACGCTTTGGTGACAAACGTCGTACAGAGTTATTAGTGGGAGAAGTATTGTCTTTAGAAGATGAGGACTTGATCGAAGAAGAAGAGATCGTGATCACGCTGACTAATAATGGATACATCAAACGTTTAGCAAAAAGCGAGTTCCGCTCTCAACGTCGCGGTGGACGCGGTGTGCAAGGGATGGGCGTACATGATGAAGACTTTGTTAAAAATCTAGTTTCATGTTCTACGCATGATACTTTGCTTTATTTCACCAATGCAGGGAAAGTTTATCAAGCTAAAGGATACGAAATTCCAGAGTACGGACGTACAGCCAAAGGAATTCCAGTTATCAATCTCCTTGGAATCGATTCTAGCGAGCGTATCCAAGCGATCGTACCTGTTTCGAAACAAGAAAATACGGAAGACGAATACTTATTCTTCACAACTCGTTTAGGTGTAGTCAAACGTACCTCAGTAGCAGCATTCTCAAACATTAGAAGTAATGGATTAATTGCGATTGGCTTAAAAGAAAATGACGAATTAGTCAATGTACTACAAACAAAAGGTCAAAACGAAATTATCATTGGGACACATCTAGGTTATTCTGTAACGTTTGCTGAATCAGCTGTGCGTGATATGGGAAGAATGGCCGCTGGAGTTCGAGGTATTCGTTTACGAGATGAAGACTATGTAGTTGGTTCGGCTATTTTACATGAAGATAGCGAAGTTCTTGTGATTACGGAAAATGGATACGGAAAACGCACAGCAAGTCAAGAATATCCAATCAAAGGTCGTGGTGGTAAAGGAATCAAAACGGCTAATATTACAGAAAAAAATGGACCTTTAACAGGTTTGGCGACAGTTAGTGGCGATGAAGATATTCTAATGATCACTAATAAAGGTGTCATTATTCGGTTTAATGTTGCGAGTGTTTCGCAAACTGGACGTTCAACGTTAGGTGTTCGTCTCATGAAAATGGAAAATGGTGCAAAGGTAGTGACAATGGCTACCGTAGAACCAGAAGAATTGGAATTATCAAGTGAGGAAGAATCTTCTGAAGCTTAAGTTTAAAAATATTTTGCATATAATAGTAATCCCAAAAAATTAGAGTGAGGCTCTAATTTTTTGGGATATTTTTTTATTTTGCGTATTTAATTACGATGGGGAAGAAAAAAGATATAACTTGCTTTTTCATGAAAATAGATGTATAATTTTTATTTGTGAGTAGTCCAAACAGACAACTCTCTCTGCCCTTAGAGCAATAAGGGCCAAAGTCCATAGGGAGGTGAAAAATCAATGGAAAATTCGAAATATGAAATCTTATATATTATTCGTCCAAACATTGATGAAGAAGCAAAATCAGCTTTAATCGAACGTTTCGATACAATCTTGAAAGATAACGGAGCAGAAGTTATCGAATCAAAAGATTGGGAAAAACGCCGTCTAGCGTACGAAATGAACGGATTCCGTGAAGGTATCTATCACATCGTAAAAATTTCTTCTCCATCAACAGCAGCAGCAGTGAACGAATTCGATCGTCTTGCTAAAATCAATGACGATATTATCCGTCACATGATTGTTAAAGAAGAAATCTAATTGTTTCACGTGAAACAAAAAAAACGATGAGGAGATGACGAACCTTGATTAATAATGTTGTATTAGTCGGACGATTGACTAAAGATCCAGATTTACGTTATACAGCAAATGGTGCGGCAGTAGCAACGTTTTCTTTAGCTGTGAATCGTAATTTTACGAATCAAAGTGGTGAACGAGAAGCTGATTTCATCAATTGCGTTATTTGGCGCAAACCTGCTGAAACATTAGCTAATTATGCACGTAAAGGAACCTTACTGGGTGTTACCGGTAGAATCCAAACGCGAAACTACGAAAATCAACAGGGTCAACGAGTATATGTTACTGAAGTAGTGGCAGAAAACTTCCAATTGTTAGAATCTCGCACGGCGTCTGAAAAACGACAAGGTGGAGAAACAAGCTTTGGTGGAAATCAATCATCGAACTTTGGCAACAATTTCAATCAAAACCAGACATCTCAACCATCAAACGGAATGCCGAATTTTGATCGTGATACTTCTGATCCATTCGGAAGCTCATCAATTGACATTTCAGATGATGACTTACCATTCTAGAACAAATGATAGGAGGGAAAAAGGATGGCACAACAAAGAAGAGGCGGACGCAAACGTCGTAAAGTAGACTATCTTGCAGCTAACCATATTGAACATGTGGACTACAAAGATATCGAATTATTAAAAAGATTTATCTCAGAACGCGGTAAAATTTTACCACGTCGTGTAACTGGTACTGGTGCTAAAAATCAACGTAAATTAACAGTTGCAATCAAACGTGCACGTATTATGGGATTATTACCATTCGTTGGTGAAGAATAAACCATATTTAAATAAAGGAATCTCATAATTATGAGGTTCCTTTTTTGTATCATTATGTTTCACGTGAAACATGAAAAAACCAAGCTATCTGAACAGTAGGAGTCCGGAATCATTTTGTGGTAAAATATCATATAAGAATGAATAAAGGTAAATGAATTATATTTTATCAAAGGTTTTCTAGAAAATGTTGGTATATTAAGGAGTAAGAACATGACAGTGATTGGAATTATTTCTTTAGATAACTATGATGATTTGATCGACCAAATGGATGATAAGTATGTATCAACGTTGAATTCGTTAGTTACAACGATTATTTCAGACTGGGCGAATAGCTATCATATCTTTTATAAACGCTTGAATTCAGAACGCTATCTTTTTGTGGCAAATGAGGAAAATTTAGAGGAAATGCAACAAAAGAAGTTTCCCATTTTAAATCAAGTGAAAGAAGCAGAAATGCACAGTGAATTTATTTTAACGATCAGCATTGGCATTTCATATGGACAAGATAACATTGAAACGATTGGCGAACGAGCGCAAATGAATCTAGATTTAGCTCAGGCTAGAGGTGGCGATCAAGTAGTCGTACGTGGTGAAGATCCTGCAAGTAAGCCATTATTTTATGGTGGGAATACGGATGGAACGATTCGAAGAACAAGAACACGTTCTAGAGCAATGAGTGTGGCTTTAAAACGTTTGTTTAGTGAAAATAAAAAAGTATTCATTATGGGTCATCGTTTTCCCGATATGGATGCGATCGGTGCTTCATTTGGAATGGCTACAATCGCGCAAATCGTTGAGATCGAACCATATATTTTGATTAACTATCAGCAACTAAATCCAGATGTGAGTCGCTGCATCGACGAATTGGAAAAATATCCAGAGCTGAATTCACTATTAATCGAAGAGCAAGCTGCACTAGAGCTAATCGATGAGGATAGCTTACTGGTGATGATCGACCATAATAAACCTTCTTTAGGGATCTCTGACGCTGTATATCAAGCAATCGATAAAGTGATCATCGTGGATCATCATCGGCGTAGTGAAGAGTTTCCACAGCGACCTTTACTTACTTATATCGAAACATCAGCTTCTTCGACTTCTGAACTAGTCTCAGAATTTATTCAATTTTTAACAACACGTAAGCAACGTTTGCCTAGATTAGTTCCGACCTTATTATTGGCAGGTATCTATGTAGATACGAAAAATTTTATCGTTAGAACGACAGGAAAAACTTTTGATGTAGCTAGTTTTTTAAAGTCTAAAGGAGCAGATAATCTTTTGATTCAATATCTTTTGAGTTCGGACTTGGATTCGTATCTATTAATTAGTGGACTAGTCGCCAGAAGTAAGTATTATCGTAAAGATATTTTGATTTCTGTTGCCGAAGATCATGAAATTTACGATAGTATTACAGTAGCAAAAACTGCCGATACACTATTGTCCTTAAATGGAATTAGCGCTTCTTTTGTGGTCACGAGACAAGCTGGAGAGAAGATCGGTATTAGTGCTAGAAGCACTGGGAAAATCAATGTTCAAGCGATTATGGAAGCATTGGATGGCGGTGGTCATTTTACCAATGCAGCAACACAGATTTCGAATAAAACACTAAGTGAAGTACAAGATATGCTTTATAATGAATTAGATCAACGAAATTTTAACGAGGAGTGAATAAAATGAAAGTTATTTTTTTAGCAGATGTCAAAGGTAAAGGTAAAAAAGGTGAAGTTAAAGAAGTACCGGCCGGTTATGCACAAAACTTTTTATTCAAAAATAAATTAGCGAAAGAAGCTACCAATGAAACGATCGCTGAGCTGAAAGGTAAACAAAAAGCACAAGAAAAGCATGAAGCAGAGCTTGTTGCCGAAGCAGAGCAATTAAAAGCCACTTTAGAGGCAGAAAGTACTGTTGTAAAACTACAAGCTAAAGCGGGGCAGGATGGTCGTTTATTTGGTTCAATTCCTTCTAAACAAATAACAGATGCTTTAGAAAAACAATATAAGATCAAAGTCGATAAACGAAAAGTGGAATTGAAACAACCTATTCGTACACTAGGATATACAGATATCCCAGTAAAACTACACCAAGGTGTCAATGCTACGATTCGAGTGCATGTTGAAGAAATAAAATAAAAGTAGACTAATGTAACAAATGAGGGGAACAATAGAATGAATGAAGTTTGGCAAGACCGCATTCCGCCTCAAGACATTGAAGCAGAACAAGCTGTACTAGGAGCAATCTTTTTGGATGCAGATACAATTGTAGATGCAATGGAAGTATTAGAACCGCGAGCTTTTTATCGTCGTGCACATCAACTGATATTTCAAGCTATGATCCAGTTAAATGATCGCAATGAAGCGATTGATGTGATTACGTTGAAATCAGAGTTGGAGCAAGCAAATGGATTAGAAGATGTTGGTGGAATTGCTTATCTAGTTGAACTAAGTCAGGCTTCACCATCTGCTTCTAGTATCGTATACTATGCGAAAATTGTTAGCGATAAAGCGATGTTACGCAATTTGATTCATACTGCTAACCAAATCGTCACAATGGGCTTTGAGCAAAGTGAAGATATCCAAACGATCATTGATGATGCAGAACGTAGTATTTTAGAAGTGACCGAAAAGCGAAATAGTAGTGGTTTTCGCTCAATAGCCAATGTTTTAAATACTACTATCGAAACAATTGATCAGTTAGCTCAACAAGGAGAAGCGATCACAGGTTTGCCGACGGGGTATCAAGCATTAGATAAAATGACTGCTGGCTTACAAAAAGAAGAGCTGATTATTATTGCAGCTCGTCCAGCTGTTGGGAAAACGGCCTTTGCACTGAATATTGCGCAAAATATTGGCACAAAAACTGATGAATCAGTTGCGATTTTTAGTTTGGAGATGGGTGCTGAATCATTGGTCAATCGAATGCTTTGTGCCGAAGGATCGATTCAAGCAGCCAACTTGCGAACAGGGCAATTAACTGAAGAAGAATGGCGTGCACTGATTGTCGCTATGGGAAGTTTATCGCAAGCTAATATTTACATTGATGATACACCAGGGATCAAGATTTCAGAGATTCGTGCACGTTGTCGTAAATTAGCTCAAGAAAAAGGCGGTCTAGGTCTGATTTTAATTGATTATTTGCAATTGATTGAAGGTACTGGTCGTGAGAGTCGCCAACAAGAAGTTTCAGAGATTTCACGTCAGTTAAAAAAATTGGCTAAAGAATTAAAAGTGCCTGTTATTGCACTGTCTCAGCTTTCTCGTGGAGTCGAACAACGACAAGATAAACGACCAGTTTTAAGTGATATCCGTGAATCCGGTTCGATTGAACAAGATGCAGATATCGTAGCCTTTTTGTATCGAGAGGATTACTATGAACGTGAAGGTGAAGATAACGAAGAAAAAGAAGAACAGATCGACAATAAAGTGGAAGTAATCATCGAGAAAAACCGTAGTGGTGCTCGTGGAACTGTGGAATTACTTTTCATTAAAGAGTACAATAAATTTTCTTCACTTTCCTTACGCGAGGAATTTTAAAAAAGCAATCTAGAGATTTTTTTCTAGATTGTTTCTTTTTTTCTGTAAATTTGTTTATAAATTACAATAATGTTCGTTTTTTACTTGTTTTTTAAGCGAAAAAATAAAAAATATTCGATAATTATTTGAATTATTGTGCAAAACTTGCTACAATGTTTTGGGAATACAACAAAATAAGAAAGAGGTATTCATATGTCATCAGTAGTAGTAGTAGGAACGCAATGGGGCGACGAAGGTAAGGGGAAAATCACTGATTTTTTAAGTGAAAATGCAGAAGTTATTGCTCGCTATCAAGGTGGAGACAATGCAGGTCATACCATTAAATTTGATGGAACAACGTATAAATTACATTTAATTCCTTCAGGGATTTTTTATCCAGAAAAAATTAGTGTTATCGGAAACGGCGTTGTAGTCAATCCAAAATCACTAGTAAAAGAATTGGCTTATTTAAAAGACAACCAAGTCACTACCGATAATTTACGTATTTCTGATCGCGCTCACGTTATTTTACCGTACCATATTAAATTGGATCAATTACAGGAAGATTCAAAAGGCGAGAACAAAATCGGAACGACAATCAAAGGGATTGGGCCAGCCTATATGGATAAAGCTGCTCGTGTGGGAATTCGAATTGCTGATTTATTAGATAAAGAAATCTTTGCTGAACGTTTAGCAATCAATTTAGAAGAAAAAAATCGTCAATTTGTTAAAATGTTTGATTCTGAACCAATCGAATTTGATGATATTTTTGAAGAATACTATGCTTATGGACAACAAATTAAACAATATGTTACAGATACTTCAGTCATTTTAAACGATGCTTTAGATGAAGGTCGACGTGTCTTATTTGAAGGTGCTCAAGGAGTAATGCTAGATATCGACCAAGGAACATATCCATTTGTTACTTCTTCTAATCCAGTTGCTGGTGGGGTAACGATCGGTAGCGGTGTGGGACCTTCTAAAATCGATAAAGTAGTTGGTGTTTGTAAAGCATATACATCACGTGTAGGAGATGGACCATTTCCAACTGAGCTATTCGATGAAGTCGGCGATCAGATTCGTGAAGTTGG
Source organism: Enterococcus bulliens (assembly GCF_053761865.1). Classification (NCBI taxonomy): domain Bacteria; kingdom Bacillati; phylum Bacillota; class Bacilli; order Lactobacillales; family Enterococcaceae; genus Enterococcus; species Enterococcus bulliens. The sequence continues at coordinate 212,650 of NZ_JBSMXK010000001.1, read as the reverse complement.
CCGTGAATATGGAACAACAACAGGACGTCCACGTCGTGTCGGTTGGTTCGATTCAGTTGTAATGCGTCATTCTCGTCGCGTATCTGGAATTACAAATCTTTCGTTAAACTCAATCGATGTGTTAAGTGGGCTAGAGAAAGTTAAAATTTGTACGGCATACGATTTAGATGGAGAATTGATCTATAACTACCCAGCGAGCTTAAAAGAGTTACAACGCTGCAAACCTGTTTATGAAGAATTACCAGGATGGTCAGAAGATATTACCGGTTGTAAAACATTAGCTGAGTTACCTGAAAATGCACGTAATTATGTTCGTCGTATTTCAGAATTAGTCGGTGTTCGCATCTCTACTTTCTCAGTAGGACCTGATCGTAACCAAACGAATATTTTAGAAAGTGTTTGGTCACAGATTTAAAGATTAAGAAGAGCAAATTGCTCTTCTTTTTTTTGTGAATTTCATTAATTAAATAACTTAAGTTTTATAATTTTGAATCTCATTTAAGCATATTAAGTGACGAATATGTAAGGTTATAGTATGATTGTTTTATCGCATAAGGTAACAAAAATATATGTGAAGCAATTATTCGAATTATATTGAAGGGAGTGTTTTATATGGGATTAATCTGGTCATTAATCGTCGGTGCGATCATCGGTGCGATTGCAGGTGCTATCACAAATAAAGGATCTTCTATGGGTTGGATTGCAAATATCGTTGCAGGTCTAGTCGGATCTTTTGTAGGACAAGCATTATTTGGAACTTGGGGACCATCTTTAGCAGGTATGGCATTGATACCATCAATTATTGGGGCAATTATCGTAGTTGCTGTTGTAGCGTTCTTCGTAGGTCGCAAATAATCAAAATAGTAAAAACGCTTGGGAAATCCCCAAGCGTTTTTTTTATGCAGATAATTCAGCAATTCGTGCTTGAACATCTGGATTTTCTAAAAATTCATCATAAGTTGTTTCAGCACGATCCACAACTCCATTTGGGGTTAGCGCAATAATACGGTTTGCTAATGTTTGAATGAACTGGTGATCATGAGAAGCAAATAATAATGAACCAGTGAAGGACATTAAACCATCATTTAGCGCCGTGATTGATTCTAAATCCAAGTGATTTGTTGGATCATCTAAAACTAAAACATTGGCTTTTGAAAGCATCATTTTAGATAGCATACAGCGGACTTTTTCGCCCCCTGATAAGACATTTACTGATTTTAAGACTTCGTCACCAGAAAAGAGCATACGACCTAAAAAGCTACGTAAAAACGTATTGTCATCTTCTTCTTTACTGGCATACTGACGTAACCAATCTAAAATAGTGATTTCACTTGAGAATTCCTTTGTCGTATCTTTTGCGAGATACGCCTGAGTAGTGGTAACACCCCAACGAACGCTTCCAGTATCTGGTGTTAGATCACCCATAATCACGCGGAAAAGTGTCGTGGTCGCAATATCATTATCGGCAACAAAAGCGACTTTATCATCTTTATTTAATGTAAAGCTGATATTATCTAAGATTTTTTTACCGTCGATTGTGACACTCACATTTTCAACTTGTAATAGATCGTTTCCGATTTCGCGTTCGGGTTTAAAGCCTACGAAAGGATAACGTCTAGATGAAGGTTGAATATCATCTAAAGTAATTTTATCTAGCATTTTTTTACGAGAAGTTGCTTGTTTAGATTTTGAAGCATTTGCGCTAAAACGAGCAATAAAATCTTGTAATTCTTTAATCTGTTCTTCTTTTTTAGCATTTGACTGTGACTGTAATTTTGCAGCTAATTGACTAGATTCTAACCAAAAATCATAGTTTCCGACATATAATTTGATTTTACCAAAATCAAGATCGGCCATGTGTGTACATACTTTATTTAAGAAATGACGGTCATGAGATACAACAATGACTGTATTTTCAAAGTTGATTAAAAATTCTTCTAACCAATTGATTGATTGGATATCTAAACCATTTGTTGGCTCATCTAAAAGCAAGACATCTGGTTTACCAAAAAGAGCTTGAGCTAATAACACTTTGACTTTTTGACCACCAGTTAACTCACTCATCAATGAATCATGTAAGTTTTCTGGGATATTTAATCCTTGTAACAATACTGAAGCTTCTGATTCTGCTTCCCATCCATTTAATTCAGCAAATTCGCCTTCGAGTTCAGCCGCACGAATACCGTCTTCATCGCTAAAATCTTCTTTCATATAAATGGCATCTTTTTCTTTCATGACCTTATACAATTGCTCATGACCCATAATCACAGTTTCTAATACGGTGTATTCTTCAAAATCATAATGATTTTGTCGTAATACAGCTAAACGTTCATTAGGACCCATAATCACATTTCCTGTAGAAGGTTGGATATCACCAGCCAAAATTTTTAAAAAAGTCGATTTTCCTGCACCATTTGCACCAATCAAGCCATAACAATTTCCGGGCGTAAATTTAATATTAACATCATCAAAAAGTTTGCGATCCGAAAAGTGCAAACTAACATCACTTACTGTAATCAACGCGTTTCCTCACTTTATTTGAATTTGACCGAAGTCTTCTTAAAATTATAGCCGTCCAAGCCCAAACTTTCAAGAAAATCAACAGATTCAAAGGAAACTTTAAGGTCATCCTTGTGATAAACTATTTTTCCAGTAAGTATGGTTGATATGTTCGATATAGATTGTAATCTGGATTGTTTTTCCTTCGCTTTCATTAATTGCGCGAGAGACACCACGAACAGCATAAAACTTATCCGTTTCTTTTAATTCCACAGTATCCCCTGTACGTGGTACTTCATCGAGTTTACTTTCGATCGTTTTTCTACTATAAAGATCGACAAAAGATACATGATACATAAAAACACCCCTTATTTTATTCGGTCTACTTATTGTAACCTCTTACATTTTAAGAGTAAAGAAAATCCGAACTTCAATGATGAAAGTTCGGATTTATGATCATTCACGAATTTGACCGTTGCCGTAAACGATATATTTGATAGAAGTCAGTTCAGGTAATCCCATTGGACCACGAGCATGGATTTTTTGAGTCGAGATTCCAATTTCAGCACCATAACCAAACATGAAACCATCAGTAAAACGAGTGGAGGCATTGACATAAACTGCAGCAGCATCGACTTCATTTAAGAATTTTTGAGAAGCTTGATAGTTATCTGTAATGATCGCCTCAGAATGTTTCGTATTGTAATAATTGATATGAGCGATAGCATTCTCAATAGAGCCGACTAATTTTACAGCTAAAATATAGTCAGAATACTCTGTTTCCCAATCAGATTCATTAGCCAAAGTGGCAGATGTCAAATAAGCAAGAGCTTCCTCATCAGCGTGCAGTTCGACGTTAGCATCTAGTAAGGCACGCTCTAAGTGGGGAAGATAGTCTTTGGCAACATCACGATGAATAAGCAGTGTTTCTGCTGCATTACAGACTGAAGGACGTTGAGCTTTAGCATTGACGACGATATCAATCGCCATTTGCAATTGGGCATCTTTATCAATATAAACATGATTATTTCCAGTTCCAGTTTCAATGACAGGTACTGTGGCTGTCTCTTTTACTCGTTTGATCAAGCCAGCGCCACCACGAGGAATCAAAACATCCAGATAATCAGTCAATTTCATCAAAGCTGCTGCTGTTTCATGAGAAGTATCTGAAACAAATTGAATCGCGTATTGAATTTCAGGATAGGCTGCTAAAATTTCTTGCATAATTTGGACCAGTTTTTGATTGGAGTGAAATGCTTCTTTTCCACCACGTAAGATGACAGCATTTCCTGATTTGAAACAAAGACTAGCTGCATCGGTCGTGACATTTGGCCGAGATTCATAGATAATTCCAATAACACCTAAAGGAACTCGTTTCTTTCCAATTAAAAGACCATCTTCAGTTGTCCACATGTTATCCACATTACCCGCAGGATCAGGTAATTGAATGACTTGGCGAATGCCTTCAGCCATTTCTAAGATACGTTCTGTGGATAGCTTCAAACGATCTTGCATTACAGGTGCGATGTTATTTGCAGTAGCTTGTGCTAAATCTTTTTCATTTGCTGCTAAGATGGCTGGTGTTTGGTCGATTAATGCTTGTGCGATTTGTTCTAAAATTTGATTTTTTGCAGTCGTTGTGAGTAGACTTAAAGCATGAGCACTTGTTTTGGCTTGTGTGCCGAGTTGTGTTAGTAAATCCATTTAGCTTTCCTCCTTAAATAGGGTCCCAATTTTTTTACCAGCTAAAATATCAAAAATAATTTTAGGTCGTTGACCATTAGCCAAAACCATCGTGCTATGATTTTTCAATACGCGCTTAGCTGCTTTTAACTTACTAGTCATACCACCCGTACCATAGTCGCTTCCCTTACTGGTAGCTTGAATCAATAAGTCGTCTGTGATATTTGCAATATGCGAATAAAGAGTTGCTTTGGGATCAGTTACTGGATTATTTGTATAAAACCCGTCGATATCTGATAACATAATTAAAAGATCGGCGTCGATCAGTTCACTGACAATTGCAGATAATTGATCATTGTCTCCAAATTTTGTTTGGTGGTCAAGTTCATCTACGGCTACAGTGTCGTTTTCATTAATGATTGGGATCAATCCCATATCGAGTAGCTGTTCTAAAGTATTGATTACATTGTCACGACTGGTAGGATATTCGACAATATCACGTGTAAGTAACAATTGTGCAGTTTGCTTGCCATAATTAGCAAAGCGTTGATTGTAAATATTCATCAAAGCAGCTTGACCTACAGCTGCAACTGCTTGTTGTTTAGGGATCGTAGTTGGTCTAGTAGCAAGATTAAGATGATTCATTCCAACACCTACAGCTCCAGAAGAGACTAAAATGACTTCTTTTTCTTGATTGCGTAGATCACTTAATACAAATGCCAGTTCATCGATACCACTAAGGTTGATTTCACCATTAGGATACATTAATGAGCTCGTTCCGATTTTGATCACGATTCGTTTTGCTTCATTTAGTTTAGATCGCATATAGACACTCCAAGTTTCTTGTTTTTTTATAATTGTTCTTATTTTACCTATAAATGCGTCAGAAGTCATGTTTCTTTTATTAAAAAATTCTGTAAATTATCATGATCTGTTTCGCTTTTGTTTTTTTTCTCCTAAATTATCGCTAAAATAGAAATAGTATGATCGATTATCAGATGAGTTTATAGATTCTATGATAGAATAGATTTTGTAATTTAATAGGAGGAAAAAAAGTGAAAAAAAGAGGATTTGAAATTGTAACAACTTACCAAAATCAAGGGATTCGGTTACCTATTCGTGCAACTAAACAAGCAGCTGGCTATGATTTTGAAGCAGCAGAAGATATTGTCATTCCTAGTGTAATCAAGCAGTGGATGCAACATAAGGGAGATTTGACAAAAAGCTTAAAACCAACACTTATTCCGACAGGGATTAAAGCATACATGCAAGAAGATGAATTTTTACAGTTGGCCAACCGATCAAGTAATCCATTAAAACGTTTCTTGATGATGGGAAATGGTGTAGGGATTATCGATGCAGATTATTATGGGAATGATGCAAATGAAGGACACATCATGTTTCAATATATAAACTTTGGAATGACTGACCAAGTCATAAAAAAAGGTGAACGGATCGGACAAGGAATCTTTTTACCATTTTTAAAAGCAGATGAAGATCAAGAGCAAACAAAAGCTACTAGAACAGGTGGATTTGGTTCTTCTGGAGGAAATTAAAAAGGAGGCGTTACATGGCAAAAAAAGCAAAGATTCAATTTGAATGCCAACATTGTGGTTATGTTTCGCCACGTTTTTTAGGAAAGTGTCCACAATGTCAAAGTTGGAATTCTTTAGTTGAAGTGAAGATACAAGATCAAACGGATCGACGGACACGTGCGACAATCACGGGAGAAAAAATGCGCCCTACACGATTGAATGATGTGATCCCCAAAAAACAAGCTAGAGTACAAACAGAATTAGAAGAATTAAATCGAGTTCTAGGTGGTGGTGTCGTACCAGGTTCAATGGTTTTACTTGGTGGTGATCCTGGGATCGGAAAGTCGACTTTATTATTACAAGTATCCCAACAGTTGGCTGCAACAGGTGGTAAAGTATTATATGTTTCCGGAGAAGAAAGTGCAGAACAGATCAAAATGCGTGCCCAACGCTTAGGTGTTATCGATCAAGAATTTTACTTATATGCAGAAACAGATATGTCTGATATTAGAAAAGCTATCGAGGATCTACAACCAGATTACGTTATCATCGATTCGATTCAAACAATGACTCAGCCAGATGTAAGCAGTGTTGCTGGAAGTGTGAGTCAAGTACGTGAAACAACGGCTGAATTACTCAAAATTGCAAAAAGCAATGGGATCGCGATTTTTATTGTTGGACACGTGACCAAAGAAGGCTCAATTGCAGGACCTAGAATGTTAGAACACATGGTGGATACGGTATTGTATTTTGAAGGGGAACAACATCAAAGTTTTCGAATTCTACGTGCTGTAAAAAATCGCTTTGGTTCAACCAATGAGATCGGTATTTTTGAAATGGTCGAAGGTGGACTAAAAGAAGTACAAAATCCTTCGCAAGTTTTTTTAGAGGAGCGACTGGCCGGAGCGACTGGCTCAGCAATCGTTGTGGCTCTAGAAGGTAGTCGGCCGATTTTGGTTGAAATCCAAGCTTTAGTAACACCTACGATGTTTGGAAATGCTAAAAGAACCACTACGGGCCTAGATTTTAATCGGGTATCCTTGATCATGGCCGTACTGGAAAAACGAACAGGTCTACTTTTGCAAAATCAAGACGCTTATTTGAAAGCTGCTGGAGGTGTTAAATTAAACGAGCCAGCAATCGATTTAGCAATTGCGATCAGTTTAGCCTCTAGTTATAAAGAAAAAGGGACGAGTCCTGAAGAATGTTTTATTGGAGAAATCGGATTGACTGGAGAAATCCGTCGCGTTACTGCAATCGAACAACGGGTGAAAGAAGTTCAAAAACTAGGGTTCACTCGAGTCTATGTTCCTAAAAATAATTTGAGTAATTGGCAAGCACCTAAGGAAATTGAAGTAATCGGTGTAGCAACATTATCAGAAGCTTTGCGCAAAGTGTTTCGGTAAATAAGGAGGGGTGTTGATGAAACAGCGAGTAGTGACAATTTTAATGATACTAGCAGGAATTAGTCTAGGGATTTCGATTTTACCAACTGGTTGGGAGATGATCGGCCAAGCAAATAATGATTGGTTGAACAATACTATCACAAATAGTATTTTGGGAGCACTTATTTTTTACCTTTTATCTCTAATATTTGTGAAGTATATCTTAGCTGGTATCAAGCATTTGGAAGAAAAATTAAGTGAATTTAGTGTACCCTATATTTTATTTGGTTCGATTGGAGCAATTATCGGCTTACTATTAGGTGTCATTATTTCAATCCCATTTTTTAATTGGCAGTTACCATTCGTCAATAGTATTGTACCTGTTATTATGATGTTTATTCTTGGATATTTAGGTTTTCGTTTGGGAACGACCCGAATGGATGAATGGCGTAAGATGTTTGCGCCAAAAGCTAAAAAAAATGAAGAAGCAACTGATAGTCAATTGCTCGATCGAAAAAGTAGTGAGGCCTTCCGAAAACATAAGATATTAGATACGAGTGTGATTATCGACGGACGGATTTATGATATTGCGCAAACGGGGTTCTTAGAAGGAGTATTACTGATTCCAAACTTTGTATTGTTTGAGTTACAATATATCGCAGACTCTAGTGATAGTCTAAAGCGCGTGCGGGGACGTCGGGGATTAGATATTTTAAATGCTTTGCAAGAAGATGAAAAAATCGCAGTTGAGATGTACGAAGGTGACTTTGAAGACATTCCAGAAGTCGATACTAAACTATTAAAATTAGCAAAATTAGTTGATGGGGTTGTTGTGACCAATGACTTTAATTTAAATAAGGTGGCTTCATTCCAAAACGTTCCGGTATTAAATATCAATGCGCTAGCAAATGCAGTCAAACCGGTCGTGATTCCAGGTGAAACGATGAATGTCCTTGTCGTAAAAGCAGGTACAGAAAGACAACAAGGTGTAGCTTATCTTGATGATGGTACGATGGTAGTTGTTGAAGATGGCCAGCACTTTATGAATGAACGAATCGAAGTGGTCGTAACAAGTGCACTACAAACGGCAGCTGGTCGTATGATTTTTGCAAAACCAGCACATGGAACCAGAGGAATTCGCCATGAGGATCAAAATAAATAAAAAAATCGAAAAAATGCTTCAAGGTTGTTCAGTTGACTTTACTATTCGCGCTATTGAATGTACAATTCAACTGAACAGCTTTTTTTGTAAGCGAGAAGAATCATTTTATTTTAGAATAAAATCGATAGTTAAGAAAAGAGGATTATTATGACAAAAGTACGTGTACGTTACGCACCAAGTCCAACTGGACATTTGCATATTGGGAACGCGAGAACCGCACTATTTAACTACCTATATGCACGCCATCATGATGGAGAATTTATTATCCGAATTGAAGATACTGACCAAAAACGTAATATTGCAGATGGTGAAAAAAGTCAATTAGAAAATTTAGCTTGGCTAGGTATGGAGTGGGATGAATCTCCTCAAAAACCAGGTGAATATGGTCCTTATCGTCAGTCAGAACGTAAAGAGATCTATCAACCAATGATCGATCAACTCCTAGCAAGTAATTTAGCGTATAAGTGTTATTGTACAGAAGAAGAACTAGAAGCAGAACGCGATGCACAACGTTCACATGGTGAAATGCCTCATTATGGTGGTAGATGTGCCAATCTATCTCCAGAAGAGCAAGCAGAAAAAGAATCAATGGGAATTACTCCTGTTATTCGTTTCCGTGTACCAAAAGGTAGTGAGTATCGTTTCAACGATATGGTCAAAGGTGAAATTGCTTTTGAAGCTGAAAATGTAGGTGGAGATTTTGTAATTCAAAAACGCGATGGAATGCCAACATATAATTTTGCAGTAGCTGTCGACGATCATTTGATGAAAATCACACATGTTCTACGTGGAGATGATCATATCGCCAACACACCAAAACAATTGATGATCTATGAAGCTTTTGGCTGGACACCGCCTGAATTTGGACATATGACTTTGATCATTAATTCAGAAACAGGTAAAAAATTAAGTAAACGTGATGAAACGATTTTACAATTTATCGAACAATATCGTGAATTAGGTTATTTACCAGAAGCAATGTTCAATTTTATTGCTCTTTTGGGTTGGTCACCAGTTGGTGAAGACGAATTATTTAGCCAAGAAGAATTGATTAAATTATTCGACCATGAACGTTTAAGTAAATCACCAGCAGCATTTGATGCTAAAAAATTGGAATGGGTAAACAATGCGTACATGAAAGTTATGGATCTAGATACTTTAACTGCAATGTGTGTACCTTATCTAGTAAAAGCGCATGATTTAGGTGAATTGGATGAAACAAAACAAGCTTGGATCAAAAAAATCGTGGCTTTATATCAACCACAAATGAGCTATGCACAAGAAATCGTAGAACTTTCTAGTTTATTCTTTGAAGAACATCCAACATTAGATGAAGCAGCTAAAGAAGTTTTAGCGGGTGAAACTGTACCAACTGTTTTAGCAGCTTTTAAAGAAAAATTATCTGCAATGGAAATTGTAGAGGCAGCAGAGGTAAAAGCTGCTATCAAAGAAGTTCAAAAAGAAACTGGAATAAAAGGGAAAAATCTCTTTATGCCAATCCGCGTAGCTGTTTCAGGTCAAACACATGGTCCTGAATTACCAGATACCGTAGAATTATTAGGCAAAGAAAAAGCTTTGACGCATTTAAATCAAGTTTTATAGACAAACACAGTGAACAGACGAAGTACGACTTCCTTTTTTTAAGAGAGATTGTGGTTGGTGAAAACAATCAAAAGGATGAGGAAATGCACCTGGGAGTGGTTTTGGCTAACGTCAAAAACGGATAAAGACCGTTATTCTTTTAAGGCAGAGAAATCTGTAAAGAAAAGTGGAACCACGCCATCGCGTCTTTTTGCATACAATGTGTATGTAAAAAGACGCGATTTTTTATACTTGAATAAAGGAAGGAAACAATAAAACGAATGAGTTGGATGAAACGCGCAGTTGCTGCAGCTAAAAAAAATGATCCGGCAGCTAGAACGACGCTAGAAGTTATCTTAACATATCCAGGTGTGCATGCTTTATTTTGGCATCGCGTCTCCCATTTTTTATATAAACGACACTTTTTTTTATTAGCACGAATTCATTCTCAAATTTGGCGTAACATTACTGGAATCGAAATCCACCCAGGTGCAACAATTGCTCAAGGGGTATTTATTGATCACGGTATGGGCATTGTGATCGGTGAGACGGCTGAAATTGAAGAGGATGTCGTTTTATTTCATGGTGTAACATTAGGTGGAACAGGTAAAGATCGCGGGAAACGCCATCCGACTGTCAAAAAAGGAGCAGTCATTTCATGCAACACTCAAGTGTTAGGTCCAGTAACAATAGGTGAATATGCCAAAATAGGTGCTGGAGCTGTTGTGATCCACGATATTCCCCCTGAGGCTACTGCTGTCGGAGTACCGGCTAAAATTGTACGTTTGAAAGGAGTAAAAATCTAGTGATCAAAATTTATAATACAATGACTAGACAAAAAGAGTTATTTAAACCAATTGAAGAAAATAAAGTAAAGATGTATGTGTGTGGTCCGACTGTTTATAACTACATTCATGTAGGAAATGGTCGAAGTACGGTAGCATTTGATACAATCAGACGCTATTTGACTTATCGTGGCTATACCGTAGAATATGTTTCTAATTTTACTGACGTTGACGATAAAATTATTCGAGTAGCAAATGAATTAGGTGAAACAGCACCAGAAGTTGCCCAACGTTTTATCGATGCATTCAAAGAAGATACTGCTGCTTTAAATGTACAAGAAGCGGATAAAAATCCTCGAGTAATGGATTATATTGACGATATTATTGTTTTTATAGAAGAACTAATAAAAAAAGGGTATGCTTACGAAGTCGATGGTGATGTGTATTATCGTACTCGAAAATTTAGTGAGTATGGTAAATTAAGTGGCCAATCAATCGATGAGCTAGAAATCGGAGCGAGTCAACGTACTGGTAATGAACAGCAAATTAAAGAAGATCCACTAGACTTCGCTTTGTGGAAACATGCTAAAGAAAATGAGATTTCATGGGAAACTCCATGGGGAGCGGGTCGACCAGGGTGGCACATCGAATGTTCCGTGATGGCGACAAAAGAATTAGGTGAAACGATCGATATCCACGGTGGTGGTCAAGATTTAGCCTTTCCACATCATGAAAATGAAATTGCGCAAAGTGAAGCAAAAACAGGACATGTATTTGCGAATTATTGGATGCACAATGGTTTTGTTACTATGGGTGCTGAAGATGAAAAGATGAGTAAATCATTAGGCAATTTTGTCACTGTTCACGAATTGATCAAAGAAATCGATCCTCAAGTTCTACGCTTCTTTTTAGCGAGTACCCAGTACCGTCGTCCACTGCGTTATTCGATGGCAGGAATTAAGGAGGCAGGTACGAATCTACAGCGATTGAAAACAACGATCGAGAGCGTAAATTTCCGTTTGGAAACAGCCAAAGAATCACTTGAAACAGATACGGAACAGTTAAAAGAATTGACGGAGTTATTTGAACAGTTTACTGCTGAGATGGATGATGACTTTAATACTGCCAATGGATTGACGGTTATCTATGAATTGAGTAAATGGACGAATCGTTATATCGAACAAACAGACGTATCAAAAATTGTATTAGACAAGGCCTTGGAATATTTAACGACTTGGTTAGCGATTTTTGGTGTTGAATTTACTACAGAACTATTAGATGATGCCGTTGAACAATTAATTAAAGAACGTAATAAAGCACGAGCTGATCGTAATTTTGCGCGTAGTGATGAGATTCGTGATTTTTTAAAAGCTGAAGGGATTATTTTAGAAGATACTGCACAAGGAACACGTTGGAGACGAGATTAAATGAGAGATTACAAACAATTAAATGGATTAGCATTGGCTTATGTAGGAGATGCGATTTATGAAGTCTATATTCGGGATTACTTAATTTCTACTGGATTGACTCGACCAAATCAATTGCATAAAGCAGCAACACAATACGTTTCTGCGAAAGCACAAGCAGCTTTGATACATCAAATGCTTGAAGAAGACTTACTAACTATAGAAGAACACGACTTTTACCGCAGAGGACGTAATAGTAAAAGTTATACAAGCGCCAAAAATGCCGATATTACAACATATCGGATTTCAACCGGATTTGAAGCATTGATGGGATATCTACACTTAACAAAACAACAAGCACGATTAGAAGAATTGATCGAATGGTGCATTGAGAAAGTAGGCGATTTACATGGTAAGAAATAATCCACGTAAAAACCAAAGAGATTCATTTGATAAAAAACGAAATACAAAACCAAGAAAAACTCAACATGTATCACATGAGCCAGAGCGAACTCCTGAAGAGTTAGCCGAAAATTTTGTTTTCGGACACCATGCAGTTGTCGAAGCATTGAAACAAGGTCGAGGAAATAAACTCTTTTTATTAGAAGATGCACATGGTGAGAATATCGATGCTTTAAAAGAATTGAGTCGTGAACAAGCTGTTCCAGTAAAATGGGTTCCTAAACAAAAACTAGATACAATGAGTCAAAATGGCGTTCACCAAGGAATGATTCTAGCGATTACACCTTATGAATATTTAAGCTTAGATGAATTGATCGAACGTACGCCAGAGCAACCGTTCTATTTAATATTAGATAGATTAGAAGATCCACATAATTTTGGTTCAATTTTACGAACAGCAGATGCTAGTGGAGTAGATGGGATCATCATCCCTAAACATCGTGCTGTAGGTATTACACCTGTCGTCGTAAAAACATCAACTGGTGCTGTTGAGCATGTACCGATTGCGCGTGTAACCAATTTATCCCAAGCAGTCAAACATCTGAAAGAAAAAGGTTTTTGGATTTTTGGAACAGATATGAAAGGGACAAATTATCGTTCTTGGAATGCTAAAGGTGCAATTGCTCTAATTGTAGGAAATGAAGGTCATGGTATGAGCGAAGGCTTGAAAAAAGAAACAGACGAGCTATTGACGATTCCAATGACTGGACATGTTCAAAGTTTAAATGCGGGAGTTGCAGCTGGGTTATTGATGTATGAAGCATATTATCAACGACGAGTGGATACAGTATGAAAAATGAATTGTTGATTGTAGATGGCTACAATATGATCGGAGCATGGCCGGAACTGACAACATTGAAAAATCAAGATCGCTTAGAAGAAGCCAGAGAAAATCTCTTGCAAAAATTGTCGAATATGGCAAAATATGAAGGTCTAGCTGTGATCGTCGTATTTGATGCACAATTAGTTCCTGGAGTAACGCAGAGTTATCAAAATTATCAGCTTGAGGTGATTTTCACTGAAGAAGGTGAGACCGCGGATTCTTATATTGAACGAATCGCGGGCGAGAAAAACAATGTATTGACTCAAGTACGGGTAGCAACTAGTGATTTAGCAGAACAATGGGTAGTTTTTTCGCAAGGCGCCTTACGAATATCTGCACGTGAGTTATATCAACAAATTCAAAAAACTGAAAAAAATATTAAGCAACATCAAAAAGAAATTCATTATAGTGCTTATCGTAGAAACTCTCCTTGGGATATGGATCAATTGGCATTATTAAATCAAAAGCTCAATGAATTGAGTAAAAAAAAATAGCTGAATCAAACTTGTAGTCTGTTACAAGTTTGATTCAGTTTTTTATTCGATATTAACATGTTCACTAAGCGCCTCTTCATTTGAGGTTTGATCTTTATTTGCGATCATTAAAGCAAGTATATCTAGCGTAATATGGACTGTTTGATCAAATAAAGTCGAAAGTAATTGTATCGATTGGATTCCAGAACCGGTCTTAGTAGCACCAGGAACGATCAAAAAATGATCAGCTAGTTTGGCAAGAGGGGAGTTTGGCTCGCTTGTGATCGCTAAAATTGTCAATCCTAATTTTTTAGCTGATTCAGTTTCTTTTACAATACCAGAAGTTGTACCTGATCCAGAAATCGCAACCCAAAGATCACCCTTTCGGATCGATGGAGTAATTGTTTCACCGATCACAAAATCTGTATATCCAATGTGCATTAAACGCATCGCAAAACTTTTGGCTTGAAATCCGCTACGGCCCGCACCTGTAATAAAAATGCGTGTATTTTTATCAAATAATCCCATTGCTTTTTCTAGTTGGTCTTCAGAAACCTCTTGCATGACTTGATTGATTTCGTTCATTACCTGTACGTTTATCATTTGGAAATGACCTCCTTAAATTCTTGAATGGCTTTTATTGGGTCGGTTGCTTTAGTAATAGCTGAACCTACGATAACTTGTTCGACACTGCCTTGTTCTTGTAGCTTTTGTGCAGTATTTAAGTCGATTCCACCAGCGATCGCTAAACGTTTGATAGTAGGAAAACGTTCTTTAAATTGTTTGACTATAGCAACAGCATCAAAGCAATCTTTTCGATCGATCGAATGATGAAGTGCATAGATAGCTTTATCGAATTGTGTGATTCGTGTGATTTTTTCTTCAGTAACTTCCAATAAGTCGATGACCATTGTTTTTTGATATGCTTGACTGACTGCGTAACAGGTTTCTAGAGTATCGACTGAAGCAGCTCCCATCACCGTGATGTAGTCAGCTCCATATTTAAATCCTTGTGTGAATTCGTACTCTCCTTCATCAATCGTTTTGCTATCTACTAATAATGTTGCATGCTCACAGACTTCTTTTATAGTTGAAATGGCTAAATTTCCATAATCTTTAACTAAAGAGGTTCCTAGTTCGATTACATCTGCATAAGCATCTAGTTCTTTAGCTAATTGCTTTGCTTGATTTAAAGAAATTCGATCGATCGCTACTTGTAGTTTCATATTTGAACCTCTTGTGCAGTTAGAAATCGTGCTAACTCTTCTTGCGTCGGATAGCCATCACTATCGCCAGCTGATTGTACTGCTAGAGCACCGACTGCATTTGCACGGATCACTGCTTCTTTTAATGAAAGGTTTTCCATCAAACCAGTTAACAAACCTACAGCAAATCCATCTCCAGCCCCGACCGTATCGATCACTTCTTTGACATAAAAGCCTGGAACAGTAAATCTTTCACCATCTTTGGTTTTAACAAATGCGCCATCTTCACCTAATTTGACAATAACTGTTTTTGTAGCAGTACCATTGTTTAAGTAAAAATCAGTGATCGTATCAGGATCACGACTACCTACCAAGATAGCGGCTTCATTAATACCTGGTAAAACAATCGTCGCAAATGATGCCAAATAATTTAACGTATCACGCATTTTATCAGTACTCTCCCAAAGTTGTGGTCGCAAATTTGGATCAAAGGTCGTTGGGATATTATGGTGCGCGAGTAATTCGATTAAATGTGTAAATGCTTGACATGCTTGTTGTGAAATCGCAGGAAAAATCCCAGATAAGTGAGCGAATTTTAATGTTGAAAAATCGATTTTTTCTAAAATTGCTTGATTAAAATGTGCAGCAGCTGAACCTTTTCTAAAATAGAAGATACTAGGATCACCCGAACTTACTCGATCTTTTAGCTGAAAAGCAGTCCAGTAATCAGAAGTTTCTTCTACAAGGGAGGTATCAATTTGATTTTTTTTAAGTTCTTTGATAATAAACTCACCAAAAGGATCCTTACCCACTTGAGAGATATACGTACTAGTGTGACCAAGTCGTGAAACGCCAACAGCTACATTGACTTCAGCACCTGCTAAAAACTTTTGAAATTGTGTAGCATCCGTTAGCGATCGGTCGATTTCTTTAGAGCCGAATAATGCGATAGGTTCCCCAATAGTTAAAAATTCTGTCATGATAATTACCCCTTTTCTAATTATAATAAAATATAGGCTACAAATAAGTTAATCACTGTTGCTCCCCAAGCCCAAGGTAGTCCAGTTAGTAAGAAAGTCTTCGTGTCTAATTTAGCGTATTGAACTGACCATAGATTCCAAGATTGAGTAATACAAGCAGAAACACCCATCATAGAAGGAACCACTAACAATCCGTATAAGAAATATTGATTAAATAAACCAGTGCTTACTAAAATAGCTGCTGTAGCTGCTCCAGTACCGTATAGCATCAATGGGCCTCTAAAATAAGATAGAGGTGCAATAATTGCGGCGATGATAATCAAGAGTAATTTACTATTTGGAATGATTTGTTGGAACAATTCAGTAAAGCTAGAAGTTGCATGAATCGCAGCTGATTGGAACATAGTTAACACAAACAGCATGATCAATAGTCCAGCAATGTCGCTGATTGCTAACTTTGCAGTATCATTCATCATCGTAACGAAACGTTTATAATTTCTCATATTTCCAGTCGTCAAAAATGCAAGTAATGTAGAAAAGAGTAGAGCTGGGATAGCATCCCATTTAGCAAAAATACTAAGTGCGACTGGTAAAATCGGGAGAATATATGTCCAGATTGGAACGTCTAAAGTAGTGTCTTTAAAGTCACTTTCAACAATTACGGGGATTCCGTTACGAATTTTTTTAGCATTGAATAAAATAAAGACGATCAATACAGCCAATTGAACAAACATCGCAGCGAAACCAAATCGTTGGTAATGTGGTCCCCAAGCAACTTCTGGGAAGAAAACTTGGAATTGAACAAATAAGACATTATTGACATACATTGCAGCGCCGATGGCAATAGTAAAAACAGAAACAGCAATCGGCTTTGGAACACCGATAGAAAACATAATTGGGAATAAAATCACACCAACAGCAATCGCTGACCCAACACCATACGAACTAGTAAAAATCAGTACAATAACGATTGCAATCAAGATAGAAGCAAGTACAGGTCTTTTTTTACCAACTTTTTCAGTTCGACGACTGATACTACCAGCGATTCCTGTATCAACTAGTACTCGGCCAAACCAAGATCCGAAAATGATATAAGCAGCTGTTTTTCCATAATTTAAAACAGGATCAGTAAAGATTTCTTTGATTGCTGTTTGAAAAGGAACCATTCCGATAATGGTCCATAAAACGGCCATAGTAAAGAATCCGACTGTCAAGTTTCCACCCTTCATTGCATAAATGACAAAAACGATAAATGTAATGGCAAGTAATATTCCAGTAATTGCACCACCTATGAGTCTATGCCTCCCTAATAGTTATTTAGTTCACTTAAAATCCGTTGATAACTTGATCGTGGTCGTGCATCATGATCTGTAAAAAATTCATTTTCGATCGTATTAAATTGTTGAATCAAGTAATAGGCCGATAGATAGGCTGCTAATGCTTCTTTTGCAGCTGCTTCCATATCTTTTTTCTCGATTTCTGGACGGTGAATCGTTTTCATAAAGTTATATGCAAATGTTTCGGGATCGATTTTCGTTTGATTACTCATGAACTAAAACCTCCTGGATTTTTTCTTTTGCTCTTAAAATAGTAGCTGTATCTTGAGTAGGGTATTCGATGGCTACCGGAATATCTGGTAGGGCATTGATTGCTTGTTTCCAATCGATAACCCCCAAATCTAAATCTGTTGCTACAGGTTTATCCTCATGGAAAGTGACGTCTTTCAAATGTAAGTAAGTAACATAAGAAGCTAATAAATCAAGTGCGTCTTGTTCATTCTCATCGACAAAGCGAAAATTCCCTAAATCAAATACATATCCAATAGGTAGCTGTGCTTCTTTGATTTTTTTCATAAATGAAGCAATCGTGGCGATTTTTCCAGACTCAGCGGTTTGGTCATTTTCGATCGCAATAGCAATACCTTTTTTTAGTAGCGCTTTCAATTCGTGAGTTAAAAGATCATTTTTAAATTCACCGATCGTAAACTTAACTTGTGAAACTCCTAAAAATAAAGCTTCTTCTAAATAATCTTGAAGGTGAGGATTGATATATCCATCAAGATAAAGCTGATCAGGAATGCTGTAAAAAAGAGTTAAATTTCGTCTTTTAGCAATATCACGAATAGGAGCTAACTCATTTTTTAAATCTCTAAAATATTCTCTACGAATCTCTATATGCTCAAATCCTAAATCAGAAGCTTGTTCAACAAGTTCGAGTTGAGTCGCTCCATTTTTAAATTCGCTATCAAATACTAGTAAGTTCAAAAAAATTGGCTGTGTAGTCGTCATTTTTAATTTTCCTCCTTTAGTAAACCGGTTTCCTTTTTATGTCAACGCTTTCATTTTTTAAAAAACAAAAATAAAAAAAAGAACTAAACTGACTAATCCCATAGATAAGGGTGCTAGTCAATCGTTCTTTTTTTCTAAAATAACACAAGTTTATAATGATGAACGCCAACGAATTGCTGAAGGAACAATAATTTGGTGCTGCTTGTCTGTATCGTATAGTTGTGCTAATAAAGTCGATGCAGCCGTTTCGCCAATCGTTAAAGAAGGTTGTTCGATACTAGTAATTCCTGGTCCAATCAGTTCTGTAATATTCCAGTCATCAAAGCCAGTAATACCGAGCTGTTCTGGTAAAGAAATGTTGTGATGAATTAACCATTTCAAACAGTGCATCAACATTCGACTATTTGAGGCAAAAAGTACTGTTTTTTGAGCTAGTGGAAATAAATGTGAAAGGTATTCTTCAACTTCGTGTTATTGCGATAATTCAACTAAAGAAAGCTGTTGATTTGAATAGTGAACATATTGTTCGAACACGTGATAGTGAGCAGCACGTGTTCGAACTTCTTCTAGCGGCTCACTCATAACAACGATGTGTTCATATCCTTTCTTCTCGATCTCTGTAGCTAAAATTTTTGTAGCTTCTTCATTGTTGGTTAACACACTTGGCCATTGTTTAGGAGAAGTATCACGATCAACTAAGACGACTGGAATCCCTCGTTCTTTTAGCAACTGATAGGTAACGCTCTTACTGGAAGAAGGTTGTAAGATAATGGCGTCAACATTTTGATCAATCAAACGTTCGAGTAAGATTTGTTCTCTAGTAATAGAATTTGCAGCATCCATAATGATCATTTGATAATCTTTTTTTTCCAAAATATTTCCGATACCTTTGAGTAATAGAGAAGAGAACATGTTAGAAATATCGGCTACGACGACACCAATCAGGTAGCTATGTTTCGATTTTAACGCTTGAGCTTGTTTGTTGGGTCGATAGTTTAGTTCTTTGATGACATCTTCGATTCGTTTCTTTGTTTGATCAGACATATTGTTATAATTATTATTTAAAAAACGCGATACAGTAGTTTTTGAGACTCCAGCTTTTTGAGCTACATCATTGATAGTGATTTTTTTCATGTATGCACTCCTTTACAGACTTTTTTATTATTATACTCAAAGATCAGAAGGCTCACCAAATAGAATGAGAGATGGTGCATGATTTGCTAAAATATTGAACAGTTTTATGAGAAACGCTACGTATTTTCTTTGCTATACTCTGGAAATTAAAAAAAGGAGGGATAGCAATGACCGATAGCGAACAATTCGAACAAACAGAGAACGATCAGCTGTTTCAATTATTTCGTCAATATTTTCCAGTAATTTTAGCAATGAGAAAAAAATACTATATTAAAGACTTTGATGAGGATGATTGGGCACAAGAAGGGTACATTTCACTATATAAAGCTAAATGTGCATATGATCCAAGTAAAGGAGCTAGCTTTGGCTCATTTTTCAAGCGAACATTTGAAAATAATATCAAAAGCCAATTACGTAAACAAAATGCATACAAACGTCAAACAGATCAGCTTGCAACGTCTCTAGAAGAACATACGTATCGTGTGTCGAATGAAGCTACTTCGTTGTATCCCAATGTAATTTATGAAGACTCTTTAAATCGTTTATTGATTATCGAAGCATTGAATGGTTGCATTGATGATCTACCTTATGTAACGCAACAAGTGTTGTTGAAAACTTTAGAAGGAAAAGAGTTATCAGATATCGCAAGTGAATTAAATTTACCGGCACGAACGGTGCGTTATCAAGTAAATAAAATAAAAATAAAAATAAGTTTGCTACTTTATTAAGAAAATAAGGTGAAAAAGAAAAATTAGTTGAAAAAAAATAATAATTATGATAAATTTGTATGTTTGGTATATTTATGTTACACTGTTTGTTGAGGTGAAGATGATGCCAATGACTTTAGCAACAATCAAGCAAGACTTAGAAGGAAAAATCGGTTATGAATTGATGCTCGTTGCCCAAACTGGTAGAAAGCGTCACACAGAACGTCGTGGTGTGTTAACAGAGACATATCCCGCTGTATTCGTAGTAGATTTAGATCCTGAAGAAAATTCTTTTGAACGTGTTTCCTATAGTTATTCAGATATTTTGACAAAAACAGTCGAAATTGAATTTTTGGAAAGAGCAGTTTAATTTAACGTGCAATTAACATAAGCGGTAAAAGTAGTTCTTACAAATTACGTAAGAGCTATTTTTTATTACTCATTTTAATTTGTGAAAAAAATAACTATTTGTAAAAATTATTAATAAAGAGTAACTATCATTTTTTTAGAATTAAAATAAAGATACGATGAGAATAAAAAACCTCTATTTAATAAAGATAGATAAATATTTATCATTTATTTGTTTATTTGAAATGAGTATATCCTCATTTTTATTTGACAATGAGAATCTTTATCAATAGAATGTCCTACACACAAATAGTTGATAATTTGTCAATGTGTAAAATTTTTGGGGGGATATATGTGAAAAAAATCATCAATTTGCCGATTTTATTTTTTTTGGGGTTAATTTTCTTTATTTCTATTTCACAAGTTCAAGCAACAGAGTATCAAGATGGGACATATTCAGTAAACTACACTGTCTATGAGAACGGAACGGATTCTGCATCTATTGCGAATGATTATTTTGATAAACCAGCAACTGTGATTGTAAAAAATCATCAAGCAGAAATACAGTTGCAAATGAATCATAGCGATTGGATCACAGAATTTAATGTAGGGAATTCAACGCAAGTGATTCAAAAAAATGATTCTACCAATACGCGAATTGTTCAATTTACTACTACTAATTTAGATGATAAAGTCGATGCGTCGATTAAAGTAGATATCGAAAATAGCTCATTAAATTATCATCATCAATACAAAGTCCAATTAGGATTTGATTCATTACCAGTGAAAAGTCAATCAGATACGACGTCATCAACCAGTACTACTGATAAACAGATCCAACAAGATCAAAGTATACAAACGGATAATTCTACAATGATCACAACGAATAGTATAGAAAATCCTAAAACTGGACTTTCTGACTCTTCGATAACGTATGTAATATTAAGTCTGTTGGCGATTGTAGCCATCGTTGGTTTAAGTGTTGGTAAAAAAGTAACTACTAAATCTAAATAAAGGAATTAAATAATTATGAAAAAAACTTATCGTGTTTTAACGAGTTTAGCCTTGACTCTAATGCTAAATTCTACAGCGCTATACTCAATTTCATCAACTGTCCAAGCAGCAGAGATGAATCAAAATATGACTAAATCCTATAGTGTTTCTACTTCTCAAGAATCAAGTAGTAATGAATCAATGGCCCAAAAATATTTAAATTCGATAGCTACAGTAACAGAAAAAAATGGATTTTTTCATGTAACAGTGGGGATTAGTGACATTGAAACAGTCAAGAATACCAATTTGAAATTTTATCTATATGATAACGATCATAATAAAAGTTTAGTGAATTATACTGAAAGTACGGATATAATGAGTATTTCATTTGATGTACCTTCTATATCTGATGCGATTTTGATGAATGTAACGTACGACGTTCCAGAATATAACATTCACGGAAATCATAATTTCAAATTACTTTTAACACCTATATCACATGATTCTTCAAGTGCTATGGATAGCAGTTCGGAATTTTTTTCACAATCTTCTTCAGAAGATATTGTGAAAAATGAATCAATTGAATCCTCAGAAAGCGATCAAATCAAATCTTCATCTGATGAAATGATTGTGAATTCAACAGGACAGTCCACCGTATTTTCACAAGATTCATCAGTAAGTACGACATCGGAAACTTCATTATTAGAATCTTCAACACAAATAAGTTCTGAAAGTCCAGTATCTGCAAGTCCAGTATCTGCAAGTCCAGTATCTGCAAATCCAGTATCTGAAATTCCAACAGTTTCACAAGAGAATTCATCGAGTGATTCTGAGAACATGGCATTATCTAATGGGAATTACGAAATACCATTTAGTTTTTGGAAAGAAAATGAAGATGTGCCATCTAGTGCACAGAATTTTTTCAAAAAAGCTTGGCTAAAATTTGACGGCTCAACGATGAAAGTAGCACTGCTAGCTAAAAATCAATTTTCTCTATCGCTAGGTAATCTAGAAAATGACAAGCAAATTCCGGGCTTACGTCTCATGGAAAATGACTCTGAATTTATTACAGAAATAAATATTGATTCTTTAGATAAACCGCAATTGTTCTATGTATCGTATCAAGTAGGCAATCGCTCAATGGCACATGCACTACGATTAATGTTGAGTCCAGAGAAAGCTATAAAAACGAATAATTACCCAGAAAAAAATAGTCAAATGAAGGATGGAATGTATAGCGTACCTTTTGATGTGTTAAAAGAAGATGAAGATGTTTCATCTGGATCAAAGCAATTTTTTAAATCTGCTTTTGTAAAAGTAGAAAACGGTGAAAAGTACATCGCCCTTGTAGCAACAAATAAATTTAATTTAAATTTAGGTACAGTAGAAAATGAACATCTAACTCCAGGGACACGTATTTACGAAAATCAAAATGAATTTGCAACACAAATGCGTGTAAATTCTTTGGATAAACCGGTTTTAGTGTATGTGAATTATCAGGCAGGGCCAATGAATATGACACATCGAGTACGAATCTCATTAGATATTTCTAAATTAGAACCTACATTAAGTTATCCAAAAAAAGTTGAAGAACCGTCAACGACAGAACCGTCAACGACAGAACCGTCAACGACAGAACCATCAACGACAGAACCGTCAATGACAGAACCATCAACGACAGAACCGTCAACAACGGAGCCATCGACGACAGAACCGTCAACGACAGAATCAAAAATTCAGACAGTTGGTATTCAAGCATTACAAAAAAATTCGAATGAATTGTCGATTGCTCAGCAGTATTTAGCATCTAGAGCAAATGTTAGTGCAGTAAAAGATGGATATAATGTGACAATTGCTTTGAATAATTTGAAAGTAGCACGTGAAGCAAGTTTGAAATTTTTCTTGTATGATCAATCTGGAAATAAAATACCGTTAACTTATAATGAAAATACAGCTACAAAAATGACGTTCACTTTCTTTGTTTCTTCACTAGATAAAGAGGTGCTTATGAACGTGACGTATATATTAGACGCGCTAAATATCCAAGGAGATCATGATTTTCGTTTAGTTTTTGCTAATGATTTAAGTTCAAATCAAGAAGAGAATACTATAGGGTCAGATGTAGAAAATGAACAAACTAAACATACGAATACGAGTCAAGACAATATTCCTGTTGTAAATAACATTAAAAATCCGTTATTAGATGGCTCCGTTCAATCAGAGTCTGAAACTATATTAGGTTTAGATACATTAGATCGTCCAGCAGAAATGCAACAAACTGCAAATCGTAATGAAAATACAGCTTCAAATAGTACTTATGCTGAATTAAATCCACATACAGACGCTTCAAAATCGCCTGTTTTAGTATATATATTTCTTGCAGTAGGTTCATTTAGCTACATTGTATTTGAAATCTATCGCAAAAAATCAGTTAAATAATTATTGAAAATCCTATCATACGTTATCTATCTAATAGCGTATGATAGTTTCTTTTTAAAAAGGTGTGAGTTTATGAAAAAAATAACGTATTGTT
Organism: Enterococcus bulliens; assembly: GCF_053761865.1. Taxonomy (NCBI): domain Bacteria; kingdom Bacillati; phylum Bacillota; class Bacilli; order Lactobacillales; family Enterococcaceae; genus Enterococcus; species Enterococcus bulliens. The sequence goes on along the minus strand of NZ_JBSMXK010000001.1, from coordinate 188,668 downwards.
TTGTTGTTTTATTCGGTATTTTGGGATTGCTTTCTGGTTGCCAAAGTACAAAAATAAAAGATAAACAAACTAGTTTAAAACCTAAAATCGTCAGTACAACTGTCGCTACTACAGAAATATTTGATCGATTAGATCTAGATCTAGTTGGAGTACCAGAAACGAAAAAAACGTTACCAGTTCGATATAAACATACTCAAGTGATTGGTAATCCAATGAGTCCTGATATTGAAAAAATCAGTTTGTTAAATCCAGATCAAGTCTATTCAACCAGTACGTTAGAGTCAGACTTAAGCAAAACATTTGCTCAAGCTAAAATTCCAGCAAATTTTCTAGATTTTAGAAGTATTCAAGGTATGATGGATGCCGTTACAATGTTGGGTAAAACATATGATAGGCAAACTGAAGCGAAAAAATTAAATCAAATATTTATAGATACTATGAAAAAGGTTAAAGACGAAAGCCAAACACACCAGCCCGTTAGAGTTTTGATCTTAATGGGGATTCCAGGTAGTTATTTAGTGGCAACGGAACATTCTTATATTGGTAATTTAGTTTCTTTAGCTGGTGGTGTAAATATTGTAAAAAATGAAAAAGCAGAGTACTTGCCTTCAAATACAGAGTATCTACAAAATAGTAACCCAGATATCATTTTGAGAGCAGCACATGGTATGCCAAAAGAAGTTATTGATATGTATACTGAAGATTTTAAAACAAATCCAATTTGGCAGACTTTTTCAGCTGTTCAAAACAATCGCGTATATGATTTAGATAGTGAATTGTTTGGCATGACAGCAGATATACATGCTACTCAAGCTTTAGAAGAAATGGAGCACTTATTGTATGGAGACAAAAAATAATATATTGATTTTTTTATTTAGCATAATGGTTCTAGTGATGATTTATATTGCTACTTGCAGTGGTAGTACAACTTTAACAATAAATGATATCGTGAGCTTGTTTACTGGGGAGAAAACTCAAGCAATGCAGGTAGTTTTTCTTTTACGTTTCCCAAGGATCGTATTAACATTGATCTGTGGCATTGCTCTGGGTATTTCTACGGTTTTTCTTCAAATTGTGACAAAAAACCCTTTAGCTGAAGCTGGACTATTAGGTATTTCTTCAGGAGCTCAATTAGGCTATAGCAGTTTGATTTTATTTGCTCCAGCTGCTTATTGGTTTGCACCGATCGCTTCGATCTTTATGGGACTAGTAGTCTGTTTTCTTTTACTAAAAATTAGTAATAAAAAAAAACCAGCTATGGTTTACTTTTTAATCGCAGGTGTAGCGATACAAGCTTTTTTACATAGTATCAATCAAATTATTTCACAACTAGCGGATCCGACACAGACTATAGAACTAACTTCTTCCTTTAATGCTAAAAATTGGTCAGATGTTTGGCAATTGGGTGTTCCTGTCTTGTTATTGGTTATCGTGATTTTGTTTATCTATTCCAGAAGCAAGTTGCTAAGCTTCGACGAAACTTTTTTACAGCGATTGGGAGTTCCTGTATTTTTATTACAGAGCATTTGTTTGATGATTGCGGTTGCTTTAGCTTCGTTAACTACAGCATACGTAGGTGTTTTATCTTTTTTAGGAATTTTATCTGCTCAAATTGCCTTTCGTTTAACGAACCAATATCATTATAGTACACTGATTTTAGCCAGTTTAATTGGTAGCTTTTTATTATTAGCAGCAGATACGATAGGAAGAACGCTGTTTTTACCGTTAGAAATTCCAGCAAATCAAATACTAGCTATTTTAGGAGCGCCATTTTTACTCTATTTATTAATAAAGAAAGGAACTTTATTTTGGAAATAACGCAACTACACTATCAATCACCTAAAACTTCGTTTCAGCTGCATATTTCAGATTTACAAATTCAAGATCAATCGATCACGACATTGATCGGCCCAAATGGATCAGGAAAATCAACATTCTTAAATTTATTACACGGAGGGTTAAAACCCAAAAAAGGTACTATCTTGTATCAAAATAAATCATTAACAGAACTTACACCTAAAGAGAAAGGTCGATTGATTGGGTACATGCCACAACAACAACAATTTCCTAATTATTTATCAGTAAAAGAGATTGTCAAGATGGGACGATTACCCTATCAAGGCGTATCTTTAAAGTTGAAAGCAGAAGATGAAATGGCGATTGAACAGGCATTACTGGATTGCCAACTATTAGAACTTGAGCAAACGGCATTTGGGCTTTTGTCAGGAGGCCAACAACAACGTGTTCGCTTAGCTACTATTTTAGCGCAGAAACCCGAATATATTTTTTTAGATGAGCCAACTACTTATTTAGATATCCAACATCAATATTTATTTTTAAACCGATTAAAAGGATTGCAACAAGAACGAAATTTCACAGTAGTCATGGTATTACACGATGTCCAACAAGCATTACTTTTTTCTGACTATTGGATCGGTATGAAAGAAGGCAAGGTTGCATTTAAAGGTCAACCACAAGAAGAAGAGATTGAAAAGATAGAACAATTATTTTCTTGGCCATTTTTAAAACAAGAATTGGCAAATCAAGTTATTCTCACACCAAAGGAAAGCCAAAAATGACGAAAAAAAGTATACGGATTATTCTTTTGTTAATAGCTAATATAGTATTGATTTTTTCGTGTAGTCAGTTGTTTTTATATAAGTGGCAAATTCATCAAAATAAAGAAAAGTTACAAAGTGTGCAAAATATTTATAAGAAACCAAAAATAAAACAATCAATCCCTTTAGACGAAGAAATTCGACCAGTTTTTCAGCAACTACACAACATCAATCCAGATATTTCCGGATGGTTAACAATTCCTGGAACAACGATAGATTTTCCTGTATTACACACGACAGACAATGAATTTTATTTATCTCATAATTATAAAAAAGAACAGACGATTGCTGGAAGTGTATTTAAAGATTATCGTAATCAAAATGAATTTTTTGATCAAAATACTATACTATATGGTCATTATATGAAAAATCAACAAATGTTTGGTGCACTCGATGCCTATATGGCAGAATCATTTTTTAAAGAACATCCTAGTTTTGATTACGATACGCCAAGTTTAAGTTATACGGTAAAAATTTTTGCTGTTTACGATACAACAACAGATTTTAATTATATTCAAACTAAATTTTCTTCCGAAAATGAATTCTCTGCGTACTTAAATCAAATAAAAAAATTAAGCTGGTATACTTCAAATGTATCAGTTGATGAAAATGATCGTATTTTAACGCTGTCTACTTGTGATCTGGATTATTCTACAAATGGACGCTTCGTTATCCAAGGAAAATTAGTACAAAAGAATAAGTGACGCTTGCATAGATTGATTATGCAAACGTCACTTATGTTATTCTTTATCATAAGGATGATTTGGATCGTAAAGTTGCCCATCTTGTTGAGCTTTCAAAAGATCACGGATTTCGGCTAAATAATCTTCAGCCGTTGGTGTATCTTCTACGACTTCTTCAACTGGATTGCGTAAATCTTTGGCTTTATTTGCAGCACGCACGACCATAAATAAGACAAATCCTGTAATAAGGAAGGTTACGATTGCACTAATGACATCGCCAAACTGAAAAACGACACCGTTGACTTTGACATCTAGTATAGTGAGTGAATCTTCTAAACTCCCATTTTTAGTTCCAGGAATAAATGAAATAATTAGTCCAATCAATGGAGTAATCAATCCATCAACGACTTGTTTGACAATAGCAGTAAACGCACTCCCGATTACGACCCCAACAGCTAAATCAAGTACACTGCCTTTAACGATAAACTCTTTGAATTCACCTAAGATTTTTTTCAATGAAAAATGCCCCCTTTAAATAACTGATAAATTCAGTATAACGAAAAGTTAAGAATTAGGAAATCATTTAAACCCCTCTGAATTTTCTCGCTTTCTGCATTATGTTATACTGAAGAGCAAGAATAATAGAAAAGAGGTAAGCGAATGGAACACTTACAGTCAGGAATTACATTACAAATCATTCCAACTAAAAAATATAAAACTACACGTTTATTTATTCGCTTTACTAGTCGACATACAGCTGATGAAGCAACAAAACGTACATTATTGACTAGTTTACTAGAGACTAATAGTAAACAATATCCTACACAGACGGTATTGAGTAAAAAACTTGCTGAATTATATGGTGCAAGTTTTGGGATTAATGTGGCTAAAAAAGGAAATCTTCACCAAGTAAATGTGGGGCTGACTTTAGTAAACGGCAAGTATATTGCAGATGAATCCTTACTTTTAGAAGGAATCGACTTTTTAGAAACCATTTTATTTGAGCCTAATACTACACAAGAATCATTTGATGAAGCGACGTTTCTACTTGAAAAAGAGAACTTACTTGCTTATTTAGAAAGTATCTCAGAAGATAAACAAACCTATGCTTCATTAAAATTACAAGAACTATATTTTAGTGAGGACGCAGAGCAAAAAGTCCCTAGTTTTGGTGATGCTAAGCGTTTAGCTACACTAACTGCCGCACAATTATATCAAACACATCAAGAAATGTTACAAAACGATCATATCGATATTTTTGTGGTGGGTGATGTCGATAGTGACAGCGTACGCCAACGTTTTGCGGAGTGGAAATTTCCAGCTACTAAACGCGTACATCCTGAATTATATGTTGATGTCGTGCAAAACAATATTATCAAAGAAAACATTTTACGTGAGCCAGTCACACAAGCGAAATTAAACTTAGGGTATCGTTCAGGCGTGTATTATGAATCTGAACAACGTATGGCACTTACCGTGTTCAATGGTCTATTTGGTGGATTTCCGCATTCTAAATTATTTACTAACGTGCGAGAAAAAGCGAGTCTAGCCTATTATGCATCAAGTAGTATTGATACATTTCGTGGTATGGTCACAGTCCAAACAGGGATTGATAGTCAAAATCGCGAACGAGTAATGAAGCTGATCCATGAACAGCTCCTAGCGATTCAACAAGGAGATATCAGTGAAAAAGAATTGATGCAGACCAAAGAGATGTTAAAAAATCAATACTTACTCTCTCAAGACTATGTACAAGCACTAATCGAACAGCAATATTTGACTACTTGGCTCCCACACACTAAACGGACTGAAGAACAAGTGATTAAAGAGATCATGGCTGTGACCAAAAAAGATGTTCAAAAAATCGCTAAGAACCTAGAATTACATGCGGTCTTTTGTTTAGAAGGAGATAGTCACAATGGAGAAAATTGAGTATCAGCAAATCAATGAAACACTATATAAAGAAGTTTTAGATAACGGTCTAAAAGTGTTTTTATTACCAAAACCAGGATTTCATAAAACATATGGTTTATTTAGTACAAACTATGGCTCGATCGACAGTGCTTTTGGCTATGAAAAAGATGCAATTCAACACGTTCCGGATGGAATCGCACATTTTTTAGAACATAAATTATTTGAAAAAGAAGATGGCGATGTCTTTCATGTTTTCGGTGAACAAGGTGCTTCAGCGAACGCGTTTACGAGCTTTACTCGAACGAGTTATCTTTTTTCTGCTAGCGATCGTGTTCAAGACAATTTAACGACACTCTTAAATTTCGTACAAGAACCTTATTTTACGAAGGAAACGGTAGAAAAGGAAAAAGGTATTATTGGACAAGAGATCCAAATGTATGAAGATGATGCTAATTGGCGCCAATTTTTCGGAATCATCGGGAATCTTTTTCCAAATCATCCACTTCACATTGATATTGCGGGGACGGTTGCTAGTATTGCCGAAATTACAGCTGAAGATCTTTACCTATGCTATAACACGTTTTATCATCCAAGTAATATGACCTTATTTATCGTAGGCGATTTTGATCCAAATGAAATGCTCGAATGCATTCGTCAAAATCAACAAGCTAAAGAATTTGAACCAATTCGTCCAATTATTCGTCAATTTCCAAATGAAACATATGAAGATATCGTACCTTTTGCTCAATTGGCATTACCAGTCACACGTACGAAATCAGTGATTGGAATCAAAGGATTGCTTGAAAATTTACCAGAAGATGAAGTTGAAAAAATTAAATTTAGACTGTCTTTACAATTGCTTTTCCAACTTTTATTGGGCAACACATCTGATAATTATTTAGAATTGTACCAAGAAGGAGTGATCGATGATACATTTGGTTTTGAATTGACGATCGATCGGGGCTTTTATTTTGCTGATTTTTCTAGTGATACCGATCAAGCAGATGATTTTGAGCATGCGATAAGAAAAATTTTGCTGACTTTTGATACAAGTGAAGCGGTGAATGATGAAGCGTTGATACTGTTGAAGAAAAAATTGCTTGGAAAGTTTTTCCAATCGTTGAATTCGCTTGAATTTATCGCAAATCAATTTACCCAAGATCTCTACGAAACAGTTACCTTATTTGATATCCCAGAAATCATTCAACAAATTGAATTAGCGGATATTCTTAAAGCAGGTCATTCATTTATTCGCAAAGAGGCCTTTAGTCGCTTTGATGTCATCCCTCAACAAGATTTAGAGAAAGAGTAGCCTTTAAAAAAAGTGTAAACTCTAATTTTTCTACACAAGTTACAATTGATTTGTGGTATCTTTAATAGGGAAACAATCAGAAAAAATCGTATGGAGACTGGAGTAGATGGACGAGTGAGCAATGAGATTTTGATTGGTGAACGATTGCGGGAAGCCCGTTTAGATAAAAATTTAACAATCGATGGGTTACAGCAAAAAACGAAAATCCAAAAACGATATTTAGAAGCATTAGAAGCAGGTCAATTTGAGGCATTACCGGGTGAATTTTATATTCGCTCGTTTATTAAACAATACGCAGCAGCTGTAGATCTAGATGGAGAACATTTGGTTCATCTATATGAAGGTCAGTTGCCACCAGAAACGGTGATGCCACAACGTGAACAGCCGCAAACAATTCAAGGGTCGCGTAAAGCTCAACACGTCGCAGAACGTCAGAAAAAGACATGGATGGATTTTTTACCAATGATCTTATTAGGATTGGTTGCGATGACCGTTTTATCTGTGGTCTTTTATATGACATGGTCTGACCGTAAGGCAAGCCCTGCAATTAATCAGACGAGCTCATCTGTTGCTGTAGACAATCAAGTGTCTTCAGTATCGAGCGAAGCGACGAAAGCAAGTACAAAAGAGAGCACAAAGCAAAGTACAACGGAAAGCAAAAAACAAGAAACAGATGCTATGAAAATCGAACGTGTGACGTCAACACAAGCACAAGCAACCATAAATATCACGAAAGCTAAAGCACCATTGACCTTAACTTTTAAGGGAAAAGGTGGTCGCTGTTGGGTGGGAGTCATGATCAATAATGATTATGCCTATCAATATACATTTGAAGACGGTGTGACTCAAGAATTTGCCTTACCAGAAGGAACCTCGACTGCGACATTGATTTTGGGTGCTAGTGAGTACATTGAAGTCCAAGCAAACAAAAAGGCGATCGATTTCAATGATCCTAAATTTGAGGCATTACAAAAAAATGTTGTGTTAAATATTTCATATCTTTAATTGTTAAGAAAGAGGAGTAAACTTGTGAATTTACCTAATAAATTAACCGTGCTACGGATCATTATGATCCCGATCTTTATTGTAGTATTAGCTATTCCTTTCGACTGGGGAACTATTGCTGTACAGTCACTGAATCTACCGGTAACACATTTAGTGGCTGCTATTTTGTTTGCCGTGGCAAGTATCACTGATTGGCTGGATGGCTATATTGCACGTGCTAGAAATCTAGTAACGAATTTTGGCAAGTTTGCAGATCCATTAGCAGATAAAATGCTCGTGATGACTGCTTTTATTATGCTTGTTGCGCTTGCTAAAGCACCAGCTTGGGTAGTGGCGATTATTGTTTGTCGTGAGTTAGCTGTTACAGGCTTGCGTTTACTACTTGTTGAAGGTGGCGAAGTAATGGCAGCAGCATGGCCTGGAAAGGTCAAGACAGCTACACAAATGGTCGCGATTATTTTATTATTGATCAATAATTGGCCGTTTGTCTATATTGGTCTACCTGTTGATCAAATCATGCTATATGCATGCTTGATTTTTACGATCTATTCAGGTATCGATTATTTTGCCAAAAATACAGCAGTATTCAAAGGATCTATGTAAGATATAGACTATAAGGGTAGTTTATCTGATAAAGCATTTCAAATAGGAAAGTATTCTGTTTGAGCTATAATGTAATCAGAAGACTAAACTTATAGTCTATTTTATTTTGTAAATAAGCCAAAATGGCGTATTTAAAGTTAGGGGAGCGAATATGAAAGCAGAAATTATTGCAGTAGGAACAGAATTACTTTTGGGGCAAATCGTCAACACAAACGCGACATTTCTTGCTGAAGAGTTAGCTAATGTAGGAATCGATTTGTATTACCAAAGTGTAGTAGGAGATAATGAAGCACGTTTAGAGGAACTATTATCGCTTGCAGAAAGTCGTAGTGACTTGGTCGTGTTATGTGGTGGATTAGGACCAACCAAAGACGATCTTACGAAACAAGTAGTCGCAAAACATGTTGGCAAACCATTAGTGCAAGATGAAAAAGGTTACCAAAAACTGGTTGATTTTTTTGCTAAACGTAATCAAGAGATGACTGAAAATAATCTATTACAAGCATTGATTATTGAAGGAGCGATTCCTTTAGAGAACGAAACGGGTCTAGCAGTCGGCATGCTATATAAAGATGAAACGACTCAAACAAGTTATTTACTGTTTCCAGGACCGCCTAATGAATTAAAACCAATGGTCTACAATCATGCACTTCCATTGATTGCTAAACAATTTTTACAAAAAGATCATTTACTTTCACGTGTATTACGCTTTTATGGGATTGGAGAATCGCGTTTAGTGACAGAATTAGAAGATTTGATCGAAGGGCAATCCAATCCAACAGTTGCTCCTTATGCCAAACCAAACGAAGTTACACTACGTCTAACAGTTAAAACCGATTCACCCAAAAATGGAGAAGTATTACTGGATCAATTAGAGCAAACTATTTTAGCTCGGGTAGGAGACTACTTTTATGGGTATGGCGATCAAAATTCGCTAGCTAAAGTCGTCGTTGATGAGTTAAGTAAAAGACAACAAACACTAGCTGTTGCAGAAAGTTTGACTTCAGGTTTAGTACAAGCGACCTTAGGCGATATCTCGGGTGTTTCTGAAGTATTTAAAGGCGGTGTTGTAGTTTATACAAAACAGATGAAAATCGATCTGTTGCATCTAGATGAAACGCAGCTTGAACAAGAAGGAACAGTTTCTGAGTTTTGTGCTTACGAAATGGCGCAAAATATTCGTAAACAATCGGCTGCTGATTATGGTATAGCGCTAACTGGTGTAGCGGGTCCAACTAGTATTGAAGATAAAAAAGTTGGTACAGTTTATATTGGTTTAGCGACTCCTGAAAAAACCTTTGTTAAAGAACTTTATATCCCCAGAGATCGTCAATCGATTCGTCAAAATGCTGTTATGGCAGCATTTGATCTACTCAGAAAAGAAATCTTAAGAAAATAGAAAAAGGCGAATATTTGTTCGCTTTTTCTTGCAATTTTAAGTTATAAAGGCTATGATTATATAATAGAAGCAAAAGAAAAGGGAGGATTGTCTAGTGGCAGATGATCGTAAAGCAGCCTTAGATGCTGCGTTGAAAAAAATTGAAAAGAATTTCGGTAAAGGTGCCGTTATGAAACTTGGCGAAAAAGTAGATCAACAGATTTCCACAATTCCAAGTGGTTCACTGGCTTTAGATGTTGCGCTAGGTGTCGGTGGATATCCTCGTGGACGAATTATTGAAGTATATGGTCCAGAAAGTTCTGGTAAAACAACAGTTGCTTTACATGCAATTGCCGAAGTTCAAAAAAATGGTGGTACTGCTGCCTTTATCGATGCTGAACACGCACTAGATCCTAAATATGCTGAAAATCTAGGTGTAAATATTGATGATCTATTACTTTCACAGCCGGATACAGGTGAACAAGGTTTAGAAATCGCAGATGCCTTAGTATCAAGTGGTGCAGTAGATATGGTTGTCGTTGACTCGGTAGCTGCATTAGTACCAAGAGCCGAGATCGATGGTGAGATGGGTGCCTCACACGTAGGACTACAAGCTCGTTTGATGTCACAAGCTTTACGTAAATTATCTGGATCAATCAACAAAACAAAAACAATTGCGATTTTTATCAACCAAATCCGTGAGAAAGTCGGCGTGATGTTTGGCAATCCTGAAACTACACCTGGTGGACGTGCGTTGAAATTCTACGCAACGATTCGTTTAGAAGTACGTCGCGCAGAGCAGTTGAAATCTGGTACTGATATTATCGGAAACCGTACTAAGATCAAAGTTGTTAAAAATAAAGTAGCACCACCTTTTAGAATTGCCGAAGTCGACATCATGTATGGAGAGGGAATCTCGCAAGTAGGTGAATTACTTGATATGGCGGCTGAAATGGATATTATTGATAAAAGTGGTGCTTGGTATTCATATAAAGGAGATCGTATCGGTCAAGGTCGTGAAAATGTGAAGCAATACATGAAAGAGCATCCTGAGATGGTCGAAGAAGTTTCTTTACGTGTTCGTGATGCATATGGGATTGGTACAGGTGAAACGTTAGTTGAAGAGGTTGCTGTGGAAACAGAAGCAGAATAAACGTTCAAAGACTTAACTTATCGAATAAGTTAAGTCTTTTTTTATAATCCAAAGAAATCGCTTTATTTAGTTAGGGAAGTAAACTCTTGTTTCCTCCTTTTTAAGTTGACACTCTTTACTTAAGCCTTTAGAATGAAATTGTGCGACATGCACATATGCAAGTAGGCATATTGATACTAACAATCAAAAATAGTTTATCAAAAAACTACAAACATAGTAAAAAATAAGATAGTTGGAGGTGATTCGATGAGCACAATGCTGATACTTCTCCTCGCTATCCTCAGTTTATTTGTCGGTCTTGGTTTAGGGTTACTAGCGATGGTGAAGTCTAATGCGCGTCGACAAAAAGAATTAGACGATGCACAACAGTCGGCATCCGCAATTCTTGCACAAGCAAGAAAAGAAGCAGATACCTTGAAAAAAGAAATGTTACTAGAAGCAAAAGAAGAGAATCAACAGCATCGGTCCGAGATTGAAAGAGAGTTGAAAGAAAGCAAACTTGAATTAAAATCACAAGAAAATCGCTTACTACAAAGAGAACAACTACTTGATCGAAAAGATGATTCTTTGGAAAAACGAGAACATTCATTAGAAGCAAAAGAGCAACGAGTGAGTGAGCGACAATCTCAAATTGATGAGCGAGAACAGAAGGTCGAAGAATTAATTACCACTCAGCAAACAGAGTTAGAACGTATTGCTGGATTAACGAAAGAAGCAGCAAAAGATGTGATCATGAAGTCGACGGAAGAAGAGTTGACTCATGAATTAACAATAATGGTCAAAGAATCAGAACAACGAGCAAAAGAAGAAGCCGATCGTAAGGCGAAAAACTTACTTTCATTAGCATTGCAACGTTGTGCAGCAGATCAAGTATCTGAAACAACAGTATCTGTTGTAACATTGCCAAATGATGAGATGAAAGGTCGTATCATTGGTCGTGAAGGACGAAATATTCGTACGCTAGAAACATTAACGGGAATCGATTTGATTATCGACGATACCCCAGAAGCGGTCGTGTTATCAGGGTTTGATCCAATTCGTCGTGAAATCGCTAGAATGACCTTGGAGAAATTAATCCAAGATGGTCGTATCCACCCAGCGCGTATCGAAGAAATGGTCGAAAAATCGCGTAAAGAAATGGACGAACGGATTCGTGAATATGGTGAACAAGCAGCCTTTGAAGTTGGTGCACATACGTTGCATCCTGATTTGATCAAAATCATGGGACGTTTACGTTTTAGAACGAGTTACGGTCAAAATGTGTTAAATCACTCAATCGAAGTAGCACGCCTAACTGGTGTTTTAGCTGCTGAAATCGGTGAAGATGTACAGTTGGCTAAGCGAGCTGGTTTCCTACATGATATCGGTAAAGCTTTAGATCATGAAGTTGAAGGTTCTCACGTTGAAATCGGTGCTGAGTTAGCGGCAAAATACAAAGAAAACCCTGTGGTTATCAACGCAATCGCATCCCATCATGGCGATACAGAAGCAACTTCGGTTATTTCTGTATTAGTTGCAGCAGCCGATGCTCTATCTGCTGCTCGACCAGGTGCTCGTAGTGAATCGTTAGAAAACTACATCCGTCGCCTAGAAAATCTAGAAAATATCTCAAATGGGTTTGCCGGAGTAGCTTCAAGTTTTGCAGTTCAAGCAGGGCGAGAAGTACGTGTAATGGTAAAACCAGAAGAAATTTCTGATTTAGAAGCAGTACGCTTGGTACGAGACATCCGTAAGAAAATTGAAGATGATTTGGATTATCCAGGTCATATCAAAATTACTGTGATTCGTGAAACACGCGCTACTGATTATGCTAAATAAAAAAATCTCTCAACTGAAAAGTTGAGAGATTTTTTTATTCTTTTTTACGATAGACATAATTAATAAATTTAAAGCGATCTAAGCGATGAATCGATTCGGTATATTCAAAACAACGTGAATCATCTAGATACACTAGACTACGGATCGTGATGACATTTTGATCTTCTGGATGAAGATTCATCAATGAACGGAATTCTTTACTGACAGGATCGACTGTAATTTCACGCCTAGCAAAAGCGATAGATAAGTTTAATTCATTCTCAAAATAATCATAAATCGACTCCTCAGCTTGTTCTAAAGAAACATTAGGAATGATACTTTGTAATAGATAGTCTTTATCTAAAATAACAACTTCTTTATTGATACGTCTTTGGCGGATCAATCTCCACACAGGAGCGTCTAGAGGCCAGTTTGTTGCTTCGTGGATCCGTTTGGAAACTTTTGTTAGTGTGATCTCAACTACACTGGTTTCACTTGGAATACTTTGAGCATCTTGTAATTCTTTATAACTCGCTAAACCAGATATTGGAAAATCCATCCGGTTTGTGTCGAGTACGATAGATCCTTTTCCTTGTTTCTTTTGGATATAACCTGCATTTAATAAAAGTTGTAAAGCTTTACGAACAGTCTCACGTGAAACACCATATAGTTTAATTAGCTGATTTTCACTAGGCAACAAGGTGTGTGCGGGATATTCATTAGCTAATATTTTTTGTTCTAGATCTAAAAATATTTCTTTGAATTTATTCACTCTATTTCTCCTTTTTGAAACAAAACTACCGACAGATCTACCATTCAAATGAAGAGCAAGACCGATATATGAGTAATCTCCTGTTAAGGTGGGGCTTCTGCTCTGATTTTAGTGCACTTTTTCTTACTTGTCTAGACATGTTTAGGATTTATTTAAAAATATGAAAGCGTTATTAATTTTGAGGATACAAGGAATTGATAAGAAATACAACTTAAATTGAGATAGTTTTTGAAAAATCTGATATGATAGAAAAAATAGAAACTATAATAAGGTGAGGTATATGGAGATTTTCGAAAAGGCCCCAGCGAAGATTAATCTCGGACTAGACGTATTATATAAGCGAACGGATGGTTATCATGAACTCGAGATGATCATGGCAAGTGTAGATTTGGCTGATCGTTTAACATTTGAATGCTTGGATGAAGATAAGATCATATTGGAAACCAATAAAGCATTCTTACCTTTAGACAAGCGCAATAATGTTTACCAAGCAGCAGAAAAAATCAAGCAACGCTATGGTATCACTGATGGTGTTAAAATTTCTGTTCAAAAAGCGATCCCTGTCTCAGCTGGACTTGGTGGTGGTAGTTCAGATTGTGCTGCAACATTACGTGGCTTAAATCGTTTATTCGACTTAAATCTTTCAATGGAAGAAATGATTCAAATTGGTGTCGAAATTGGAACAGATGTACCGTTTTGCCTACATGGATCAACAGCTCACATTCTAGGAAAAGGTGAAATCGTACAGACGTTACCTTCGATGCCAGCAAGTTGGGTTGTACTTGTTAAGCCCAAGATCAGTGTATCGACGCGTAAAATTTTTCAGCAAGTAGAGTTAGAGCAACTCCATCATCCTGATATGTCGCGCTTGAAGCAAGCGATCGAACAGCAAAATTATGCTGAAATGGTTGCTTCGATGGGAAATAGTTTAGAGAGCATCACGATTCCTCGTTATCCCGTTGTGCAACAAATCAAAGATCGAATGATGAGTTATGGTGCGGATATTGCCTTGATGAGTGGAAGTGGACCGACTGTTTTTGCATTATGCCAAAAGCAATCTCGGGCACAAAGAATCGTCAATGCACTTAAAGGGTTTTGCGATGAGGTATATTTGGTTCGTACACTACATTGAGAAGCTATCCTTCAAGCAAGGATAGCTTCTTTTATATGTATTGATATTCCGATGTTTTCCGATTTAGTAGTGAAATTCGCTCCTAAATCAGAAATTGTAGCATAATCGTTGACGAAACAGCAATCCTCTGATAAATTATTCTTTGCGTTAAATCGTAAAAATTCCGATTTATAAAAAAGTGAGGAAAGAAAATGAAATACATAAAAAGAACAGCAATGCTACTTGCCGGATTAGGATTATTTTTAGCTGGATGCAGTCAGTCAGACACTGCTAAAGATCAAGTAAAATCAGATAAGATCCAAGCGATTGCAACATTTTATCCAATGTACGAGTTTACAAAGGAAGTATTAGGTGATGAAGGTGATGTTAGTTTACTGATTCCAGCGGGGACTGAACCACATGATTATGAACCTAGTGCTAAAGATATGGCAAAAATCGCTCAGTCAGATGTTTTTGTATATAACAGTCAAGATTTGGAGAGTTGGGTAACGAGCGCACAAAAAAATTTAGATCCAAAACATACATTGGTGATCGAAGCAGCTTCAACGATTGCTTTAGAAACAGAGGGTGACCATGAGTCAACAGATGGACACGATCATGAACACGATCCTCACGTTTGGACGGATCCAGTACTAGCAGTAAAAGAAGTTGAAGAGATAAAGACACGGTTAAGTGCACAGTATCCAGAGAAGAAAACGATTTTCGAAAAAAATGCTGAAGCCTATATCGATGAATTAGAACAATTGAATACAAAATATGAAGAAGCATTCAAAGGAGCAACACATCGCACTTTTGTGACGCAACATGCGGCATTTAGTTATCTTGCTCATCAATATGATTTGACACAAGAGTCCATTACAGGTATATCAGCAGAACAGGAGCCTTCGCCAAGCCGTTTAGCAGAATTGAAAACATATGTTAAAAATCATGATGTACGCGTGATTTATTTTGAAGAAAATACATCGTCTAAAGTTGCTGAAACGTTATCTACTGAAACTGGAGTAGAACTTGCAGTTTTAAACCCGTTAGAAAGTTTAACACAGAAACAAATGGATGATGGCGAGACCTATATTAGTATTATGGAACAAAATTTAGAAGCATTGAAAAAAAGTATTTATTAAGGAGAGTGTAGTATGCGTTATATCGAAGTGCAAAACTTAACCTTTTATTATGACGATGAACCCGTTCTCTCAGATATTAGCTATCATGTAGATAGTGGAGAATTTGTCATTTTAACTGGTGAAAATGGTGCAGCAAAATCGACTCTCGTCCGCTCTACGTTAGGATTATTAAAACCAGCACAAGGAAAAGTCACGATTGCTAAAGAAAATGTCGCGGGAAATAAATTAAGTATCGGGTATATTCCTCAACAAATTGCTTCATACAACGTAGGCTTTCCAAGTACGGTATTAGAGCTCGTTCAGTCTGGTCGTTATCCACGTGGACGCTGGTTTAAACGTTTGACAGAACGTGATCATCAACACGTTAGAAAAGCTTTAGAAGCAGTTGGCATGTGGGATATGCGTCATAAACGTGTAGGTGCGTTATCTGGTGGTCAAAAGCAACGAATTAGTTTAGCAAGAATGTTTGCAACAGATCCTGATTTATTTGTACTGGATGAACCAACGACGGGGATGGATGATCAATCTAGACAAGAATTTTACCGTTTATTACGACATAGTGCCCATCAGCATCAAAAAGCGATTTTAATGATCACGCACGATCACGAAGATATTCAAGCTTATGCGGATCGACATATTCATTTAGTTAGAAAGGAGGGGACTCCATGGCGTTGCTTTCACTTGAATTCATGAGAAAAGCTTTTTTAGCCGCAATTTTTATTGCAGGAATTGCTCCGATGCTTGGTGTCTTTCTAGTATTACGTCGTCAGTCATTAATGGCCGATACATTATCACATGTTTCATTAGCAGGGGTAGCTTTAGGATTTGTTTTAAATCTTAATCCGACGTTTACTACATTGATCGTTGTAGTGATTGCAGCAGTTATCTTGGAATACTTACGCACGATCTATCGGACGTATTCTGAAATCTCGATTGCTATTTTAATGGCGGGGGGATTAGCATTAGCGCTCGTCCTTATGAATCTAAATGGTGGAAATTCAGCAGTGAGTGTTCAATCGTACTTATTTGGTTCGATCGTAACGATCACAACATCACAGCTTTACTTTTTAGGTGGTCTATGTGTGTTATTGGTCTTGATGTTTCTTTTCTTCAGACGACCAATGTATGTTTTAACATTTGATGAGGATACGGCTGAAGTTGACGGCTTACCCGTGCGCATTATGTCGATGTGCTTTAATATTCTTACAGGGATCGCTATTGCGGTAATGATCCCAATCGCAGGTGCGCTATTGATCTCAGCAATCATGGTACTACCTGCAGCGATTAGTATGAAACTAGGTAAAAGTTTTTCAGCTGTACTATTAATTAGTGTCATTGTAGGGCTTTTTGGAATGTTGAGTGGTCTGACAGGATCATTTTATTTGGATACACCTCCTGGTGCGACAATCACATTAGTATTTATTGCTTTATTTTTAGTTGTTCAAATCATTCGTACACTCGTTGTACGATTTCAAATTCAAAAACAAAGAAAGTTTCATGAAAAACTATAGTTTTATGAGCGAGAAACGAAAATTTCTCGCTATTTTTTTATCTTTATTTCATTATTTACGAACGTTTTTCTGATAATATTAGAAAATACTCGTAAAAATTAGTAAAAGACTATATAATGAGGAAAAATAGAAAATAAAAAGGGGCAAAAAACAAATGAAAGTGCGTCGCAGTGAGCGATTGATCGATATGACCCATTACTTATTGGATCATCCACATGAATTAATCTCATTAACATTTTTCGC
Organism: Enterococcus bulliens; assembly: GCF_053761865.1. Classification (NCBI taxonomy): domain Bacteria; kingdom Bacillati; phylum Bacillota; class Bacilli; order Lactobacillales; family Enterococcaceae; genus Enterococcus; species Enterococcus bulliens. Next base: position 171,426 of record NZ_JBSMXK010000001.1, on the reverse strand, counting down.
AAAACGCTATGACTCAGCTAAATCATCAATTAGCGAAGATCTAGCTATCGTAAAAAAAACGTTTAATCAAAGAGGAACAGGGATTTTAGAAACGATCCCAGGAGCTGCTGGAGGAGTAAAATTTATCCCAACGATCACTAAAGAAGAAACGAAAGGTTATTTGAAAGAACTAGCTAATCGTCTATCTGATCAAACACGCTTATTACCCGGTGGCTACGTTTATTTATCTGACCTTTTAGGGGAACCAGAATTATTGCGTCAAGTAGGTCGGATCATCGCTTCAAAATATTTAGGACAAGAAATCGATGCCGTGATGACTGTCGCAACTAAGGGTGTTCCGATTGCTCAGGCGGTATCTTATTATTTGAATGTACCTTTTGTTATTGTACGTCGAGACTCAAAAATTACAGAGGGTTCCACTGTTAGTGTAAACTATGTATCTGGTTCTTCTGAACGTATCGAAAAAATGGAATTATCTAAACGTAGCTTAAAACGTGGCTCGCGTGTCCTTGTAGTAGATGATTTCATGAAAGGCGGCGGAACGATCAACGGGATGCAAGGTTTGATCGAAGAATTTGAAGCCGAGCTAGTAGGAGTTACTGTTTTTGCAGAAGCGAACTTTAAGGGGGATCGCGCGGTGACTGACTATACATCTTTATTGTATGTCGAAGATGTAGATACACAGACCAAATCGATCTCTGTCGTACCAGGGAATTATTTTAACGAGCTAGACTAAAAAAGCAACTGTGATAGAAGTGGATAATTCCAAAAAATAAGTTGGTTCATTCTGATAGCAGTATTCTATATTTGGGTACTGTTTTGACTGGTCTTTAAAGGAGCCACTTCTAAAACATTGTCGATTTATTTTTAGGGGGTGTGACAGACTTTTGTCATATCCTCTTTTTGTTCACTAAAAGAGTTTGAAAAAGAATATGAATTGAGCTACACTTAAACGAGAAAATAAGGAATTGGAGTGAATTACGTGGAATCACGTTATGCCATTATTTTAGCTGCGGGTAAAGGTACACGCATGAAATCAAAATTATACAAAGTGCTACATCCAGTCTGTGGTAAACCCATGGTCGAACATATTATGAATCGTGTAACTGAATTAGCACCCACTCAAATCGTAACGATCGTAGGCCACGGAGCAGATTTAGTTAAAGAACAACTTGGCGAACGCAGTGAATATGCACTGCAAGCAGAACAGTTGGGTACAGGACATGCTGTATTACAAGCTGCACCATTTTTACAAGGAAAAAAAGGAACTACTTTAGTAATTAGTGGGGACACACCTTTATTAACAAGTGAAACTTTGGAACGTTTATTTGAATACCATGAAGGAAAACACGCTTCTGCAACTATTTTGACAGCGCATGCGGAGGATCCAACTGGTTATGGACGTATTATTCGTGACCGTGTCGGGATTGTTGAAAAAATCGTAGAGCAAAAAGATGCTTCAGTAAGTGAAGTCCAAGTCCAAGAAATCAATACAGGAACGTATTGTTTCGATAATGAATTATTATTTGAAGCATTGAATCAAATCGATACAAATAATGCTCAAGGTGAATATTATTTAACAGATATCATTGAAATTTTGAAAAAAGCAGACCATACAGTTGCTGCTTATCAAACAGAAAACTTTGAAGAATCGATTGGGGTCAATGACCGTATCGCTTTAGCAGAGGCCAATCGTATTATGCGTAATCGCATTAATACCGAGCATATGAGAAATGGTGTTTCATTTATTGATCCAAATTCTACGTATATTGAAGCTGGTATTAAGGTTGGTGCTGAAACAATCATTGAACCAGGTGTTTACCTAAAAGGTCAAACAACGATTGGAGAAGGGTGCTTTATTTCTGGCCAAACTCAAATCATTGACAGTACGATCGGAGACTATGTCAAAGTGTACTCTTCTGTTATTGAAGAAAGTACAGTACGTGATCATGTAGATATCGGGCCATTTGCACATTTACGCCCACAAGCAGAAATTCATGAGCACGCGCATATCGGAAATTTTGTTGAAATCAAAAAAGCAGTAGTGGGTGAACACACTAAAGTTGGACATTTGACTTATGTAGGAGATGCGACGTTAGGTAAAGAAATCAATGTTGGATGCGGTGTAGTATTTGTCAATTATGATGGCAAACATAAGCACCATACAACGGTTGGTGACCATGCCTTTATTGGTTCAGCTTCTAACTTGGTCGGACCAGTTACACTAGGGGAAAATGCGGTTGTTGCTGCAGGATCGACGATTACGATGAATATTCCAGATAATGGAATGGGAATTGCCCGAGCACGTCAAGAAAATAAAGAAGATTTCGCAAAAAAATTGCCTTATAATCAATAAGAATAACGGAATCACTTGATTTATCAAACAAAAATGACTACTATTTATGAGTAAGAGATTTCTAGAAACGTGTCGGATTCTAGTTTTAGGTATAGAAAGTGGAGGTTCTCATGTTAAACCAGTATTTTGATCCAAAGTTAAAGATTTTTGCCTTAAATTCCAATCGTCCTTTGGCTGAAAAAATTGCAGCTGCCGTTGGCGTCGAATTAGGAAAATGCTCTGTTAAACAATTTAGTGATGGTGAAATCCAAGTAAACATCGAAGAAAGTATTCGTGGTTCTCACGTATATATCATTCAGTCTACTAGTAGCCCGGTAAATGATAATTTAATGGAATTATTGATCATGATCGATGCGTTAAAGCGTGCAAGTGCAAAAACAATTAATATCGTGATGCCTTATTATGGTTATGCAAGACAAGATCGTAAAGCACGTTCTCGTGAACCAATCACAGCGAAATTAGTAGCGAATATGATCCAAAAAGCTGGTGCTACAAGAATGGTGACGTTAGATTTGCATGCAGCACAAATCCAAGGGTTTTTTGATATTCCAGTAGACCACTTGATGGGTGCTCCTTTGATCGCGAATTACTTTTTAGAAAAAGGGATCCAAGGTGATGATGTTGTTGTCGTATCACCGGACCATGGTGGTGTAACGCGTGCACGTAAATTAGCTGAGTTCTTAAAAGCACCGATTGCAATCATCGACAAACGTCGTCCACGTGCTAATGTCGCTGAAGTGATGAATATTATTGGCCGTGTAGATGGTAAAGTATGTGTTCTGATTGATGATATTATTGATACAGCAGGAACGATCACACTAGCAGCCAATGCGTTAAAAGAAGTTGGAGCTAAGACTGTATATGCGTCTTGTACGCATCCGGTATTATCTGGGCCAGCCTTAGAGCGTATTCAGGATTCAGCGATCGAGCGTTTAGTAGTCACAGATTCGATCAATTTACCAGAAGAGCGTAAAATCGAAAAAATTGACGAAGTTAGCGTTGGAAAATTAGTGGCAGAAGCCATTAAACGTATTCATGAGAACAAACCAGTAAGTCCACTTTTTGAAACAAAAACACCTTTAAAAGGGTAAAAAAAAGACAGCTTCCATTTTTTGGGAGATGTCTTTTTTATTTGAAGGAAAAGTAGATTGGGATCGTAGAGAGTAACGTGATGACTAAGCCAATTAAAGCACAACTCATTCCTAAAGGTTCGTTTAATAGGAAATGAGCAATACTACCCAAAAGCATTAAGTAAAAAAACGTAGCGAATTGAATGACTAAATATGTACGGTAATACGAAAGATAGCGATAGGTTTCACGAAGTTTCATCCAGCGAACAAATCCATAAGAAGCAAATGTCAGTCCGAGTAAAAATAAAAAGAATAACAGTGCTATCGATCCCCATAGACCGTGAGTGAATGCGCTGAATAACGCATATGTAGAAAAACCGATCAGTCCGATAGAGAGAATAAAATAGATAATGCTTTCAACACGATCGAATATTTTCATAGCGTTCTCCTTTTCACAAGTTCATCATATCTAGTTGAAAGTTTAACATATTCTTAAGATAAATACTACGATAGGTCTTCTAGGTCGACCAAAAAGGGTTAAATAAATCTTAATTTATCGCGTCATTTCAGAAAATAATCATTTTTTTTGAAAGAAATTGTGGTAGGATATTTTCGATACTACTAAAGGAGCACGAAAAACATGAGAAAAGTTCCGCCAATATTAAAACCAATTGCGTTATTAACGATTTCTGTGTTAATTGCCACAGCAACGACTGTGGTAAATAGTTCGAGTTATCGCACGACCACGAATACTATGACCACGACCACTACAACAAGTAGCCAAACAAGTCGTTCTAGTGATGAAACGAAACCTTCATCGGATACCATTATGAGCGTTACAGAATCAAGCGTTGAACAAACACCAAGAACTTATGATACACAAGATCAAGAGACAATTAGTTCAAGCAGCGAAGAAAGTACGACTAGTGAAGAAAGTACTACAAGTGAACAATTTGATACGACACCGTCATCTTCAGTTGAAGAAAATGTAAATAATTTTAACGTAACTACAAGCGATGAGGCAGGTGCTAGTCAATGAGTTTCTTATTAGATATCATCAATGGAATCAATAAATTTTTAGGGTATTTAGATATTAGTCCTAAATACTTGAATCGCAGTTATACGATCTTAAGTATTTTCCCAACGCTTTATATTTTAAGAATCATCTATGGATTATTGCAAAATGAAAATTATTTACAATTTATTTTATACAGTATCGTTTTTGTGATTTTGATTTATTTCATTGCCTTGAATATCTTTTATTACTTTTGTGATAAAAATTTAAAAATTGATGTTACCCAACTTTTTGTAAAATATCTTCCAGATGAAGTCTTCAATATTCAACAAGAGTCTAAAACAGCTGCCAAAACAATGAATGCGGTCGATACTGAAGAAATTACGATCGATTTTTATGACGATTATGAACTTATTTTAGCGATGAATATGCAAGAATTGATTGAAAAAAATGTCATATCAACAAATGAGTTATCACAGCAAGATGGCTATTTGATTGAATGGAATACGATCTATCCTTATTATTTTGTAAAACGGATCCATCAGAATCAATATGAGTTACAAATTGGAACAAGTTATCAATCACTAGTTCCGATCGGTCGAATTGAGCACAAAGCAGAAGGAAAATTAGAACCAGTAGGACTTTACGTGATTGGTGGCGATTTTTTCAAAGACGGATTTCGCTATCATGAACCTTATCACTTGAAATTACTCGCTAAAAAACCACGAATTATAACAGAACAGCCAGCGATGTCAAGAGCGCAACGTAGAAAAAAAGTATAAAAAAAGATACACAATTACAGCTAATGTCGAGCCTTATGATTGATAACACTTAAACAAATAAAGCTTCCAATATCTGAGATCAAATAAGTAGCTATACCTTTTTCTAAGTCAATTGATCAAGTGATGCAAGAGTTATTTGAAAAAGTAAATAAAAACACATCATGTATTCATTTAAATAAGGAATATGGTGTGTTTTTATTTTTTCCGTATTGATACGGAAAAAGTTGAATTGAAATAAAAACGCTTTCTTTTTATACTGTAGATAAGTTAAAACTAATGAACGAAAAAAAAACGCTCGTTAAAAATTATGTATAATAAAGGAGAGAATAACTATGAAAAAAGCGTTAATTATTTGTGCAGCAGGAATGTCATCTTCGTTGATGGCGAAAAAGGCAACGGAATATTTCCAAAGCAAAGGACAAGAAATCGAAGTAGATGCAGTTCCAGCAACTGAAGGCGACAAAATGATTAAAGATAGCGATTTCGACTTATTCTTAATCAGCCCTCAAACAACCATGTACTTAGATAAGTTCAAAAAAGTGGGTGACTCTGTAGGAAAACCTGTAGTTGGCATTCCATTCCCAGCTTACATTCCAATTCCAACCGGTGTACAACAATTAGGAGAATTAATTGACGCGAACATTTAATGGGAGCGGGGATAATGATGAAACAGAAACAACGAGATTTAGTGAACTTATTGATCGCAGCAAAAGGCGTATTCAAAACAAGTGAGGAACTCGCAAACGAGTTATCATTATCTGATCGAACGATTCGAAACTATATTAAAGAATTAAAATTGACGATGGAAGCCAATGGGGCAAACATTATCGCAAAACAAGGACTAGGCTATCAGCTAAAAATTTTAGATCGACAACAATTCGATCTATTTTTAGCTGATTGCCATTTGACTGGTCTGGATGATCTTAATCAGTCTATCAATGAAGTCGCAGATCGCAAACGTTACTTGCTAAATTTAATGCTACTTGAAGATCAAAAAATCGATCCCGATGAATTGTCAGAACGACTATTTATTAGTACGTCGCAATTGATCAAAGATATTTCTGAGATCAAGCAGCAAATCTTATCTTATGATTTAGCCGTTAAAAAAGATAAACAAGGGTTTTATATTGAAGGTAAAGAACGAGCAAAACGTCATTTTATGATGAACTATTTCTTTACTAAAGACGCAATGAATATTTTGCAACCGGTCACAGTTCAGGCAGGATTGAGCGAAGCGATCGGTTTTGACTTATTGACGATCATTATTTTAGATGAATGTCGTGAAGCGCATTTGAAATTATCTGATTTTATCATTCAAAATTTAGTCTTACATTTGTCATTAAGTATCAAACGCATCCAAGCTGGATTAGATATTCAAAATTTAGGTTTAGAAGATTCGATTGCGACACGCATCGAATACGAAGTCGCTGGACGAATTATTGAACGGATTGAAGCCATCATTCCGATTCATTTTCCTTTAGAAGAACGCGCTTATCTAACCTTACATTTAATGGCAAAATCAAATCATACACCGTTAGATGAGGATATCGATTTAGTTCATTCGCTAAAAGAACTTTTGGTGAAAATGCAGATCGAGACTGAATATTCGTTTGCGACAGACAATCAGTTATTTAACGGATTGATCGAGCATATCAAGCCGATGATCGTGCGTTTAGAGCGTCATATTTCACAAGAAAACCCATTGTTAAACGAAATCAAAACTAATTATACTGAAACTTTTAATTTAACGAAGTATTACATGTGTCAATTGCCTGCCTTAGCAAGTTATGAGGTAAGTGAAGATGAGTGGGCCTATATTACCTTACATTTTTTAGCCGCTATTGAAAAAATGAAGCATGACCAAAAAGCACGTGTGTTGATCATCTGTGCTACAGGTTATGGTAGTGCTCAATTATTAAAAACTAGAGCCGAAAAAGAATTCGGTGAACGGATCAATATCGTGGATGTCAAAGGATATTATGAGATTGATAAACATGTATTGGAGCAAGTTGACTTTGTCGTATCCTCAATCGATTTATCCGCGATGATCTTCAAAGTTCCAGTCTTTCATGTAAGTGTCTTTTTACCAGAAAAAGATGTACAAATGATTCGAGATTACTTGAACCAGCAAACACAACGCAAGACAATCTATTCAAGTAAAACAGCAAAACAAGAAGATTCGTCAGTAGTGTTAACAGAACTTTCAGACATGTATTTTTATCGTAGTAAAGAACGAATCACCAAAGAAGCGGTGATTGACCAGTTGTTGACGCAGTTAGCGGTTAATGAAGCGGCTGATTATAGTCAGCAAATGCACTATCAAATCGCACAACGAATCAAGTTAGGTACGATTTTATTTAGTGATGCGATTGCAGTACCGCATCCAGCTGTTCCAGTTGGCCGTATTGAAAAAGTGGGTGTGGCATTACTTCCAGAAGGTGTCTATTGGAATGAGGACTATCCAGATATTAAGTTTGTCTTTATGGTATCACCCTCACGTTACGAAAATTACGGGCTTACAGTTGTGACCAAAGCGATCGTAACATTGATTGAACGAAAAGCGACTCAAGAACAATTATTACAAGTACAAGATTTTGAAGAATTTAAAACAATATTTATGAAATTAATTGAAGAGGTGTAAGAGTATGACTGAACAAATGACAAGTGAAGAAATTCAAGTAATCGCATTTACTATCATTTTACATAGTGGGAATGCACGTACCAATATCCATCAAGCATTTAAAGCGATGCGCGAAAATGACTTTGAACAAGCCAATACATTCTTGCAAGAAGCCAAAGAAGAGGTTGTAAAAGCCCATAATTCGCAAACAGAATTATTGCATTCTTATGCTGGAGGAACAAAAATCGAAATGGAAATCATTATGGTGCATGCACAAGATCATTTAATGACCACCATGACGTTACAAGAAGTTGCCGAAGAAATGTCTCATCTATACAAACAAAATCATGAAATCTTAGCAAAAATCGCGCAATAACAGGATAAGGAGTGAAGAAAATGAATGCCAATATGGAGAAGCTAGAGGAACGAAGAAAGAAAACAAGTATTACCAATATGTATTTTAATCGGTTTTTATTGATTCGTTATACGACAGCGTTATTTTTATTTTTTAACTTATATTGGTTTGTTTTCTTACTGTTTAGCCAACCACTACTTGCGCTCTTGCCTTTTGCTTTGTTTGCTGGAGCAGCAGTCGTTGCTTTAGAACAAGTGAAACTCTACCGAAATCATAGTCAAAAATTACCTTATGCTCGTTTTTTCTATACGGCACAAGGAATCGTGAACGTTGGACTGATCGGATTGATTTATACACCAGCGTATGCAAACTTATTCCCGTTTTTAACCAAAACGATGAATACCAAACGAGTATTGACATGCGCATTATTAATTGGGATTTTAATCAGCTTGGTTGTGCTACGAAAATTGTACAAAATTCGTTTAGGACAAGATAAGCACTTAAAATTAGTGAAGGCTTACGAAAAAACACTTAGCTGAGATAGCTAAAAGATGAGGAGAGAATAAGATGAACAAAGGGTTTACGATTTTACAAAAGTACTTGATGCAGCCGATGGGGAAAATTGCACAGTTTAAATTAGTACGTGCAGTAATGGCAGCCGGGATGGCGTCTATTCCATTCACTATCGTAGGATCAATGTTCTTAGTATTCAATATTTTGCCAACAACATTCACTGGGTTACAAGGATTGTTTGATAACACATTCTTTAAAGTCAGTGATCTATACATGGTGGCCAATACAGCAACAATGGGGATTTTAGCACTTTATTTTAACTTTGTAATTGGATATGAATTAACGAAAATTGAATCTGAAGAAAATGGCCTAAATGTTAACGCGCTAAATGGTGCAATGTTATCTGTCTTCGCCTTCTTTATGACTTTACCAGAATTAGTGATGAAAGACGGCGCTATGAAATTAGTGAACGTGACTTCTGAAACAGAAAATGTTATCAATGGATTCCGTATGGGCGCAACAGTAGATCGCCTAGGAACATCAGGAATCTTTACTGCAATTATCATGGCTGTTTTAGCTACACAACTATATTTCTTATGTGTTCGTAAAAACTGGGTTGTAAAAATGCCAGAAACAGTGCCATTAGGCGTTTCTCGTTCATTTACTGCGTTAATCCCAGCATTCGTTATCGCGTTTGCGGTATTGATCATCAATGGGGTATTAATTGCATTAGGAACTGACATTTACAAAATCATCGCCATTCCATTTGCTTTCGTAACTGGTTTAACAAATAGCTGGTTAGGGGTTATGGTCATCATCTTCTTGATTCATGCGCTATGGGTTGTAGGGATCCACGGTGCCAATATTATCGGGGCATTCTTAACACCGATCTTATTAGCCAACATGGCTGAAAATGCTGCTGGAGCACATATTCCATTTGCTGGTGAGTTCAACAACTCATTTGCGATCATGGGTGGTTCTGGAGCGACTTTATTAATGACTTTCTTTATTGCCTTCTTAGCAAAATCAGATCAATTAAAAATCTTGGGTCGTGCGTCTTTAGCACCAGCGATCTTCAACATCAATGAGCCAATTATCTTTGGTATGCCGATTGTGTATAACCCGTACTTAGCGATTCCATTCTTCTTAGCACCAATGGTTTCAGCATCAGTTGGGTACTTTGCAATCAAAACAGAATTCATCAAACCATTAGTTGCACAAGTTCCATGGCCTTCACCAGTTGGGTTAGGTGCCTTTATCGGAACTGGTGGTGACTTGATGGCAGCACTTGTTGCGATCATCTGTGCGATTTTAGCCTTTGTTATTTGGTTCCCATTTGTGAAATTCTACGATGGAAAATTACTAAAAGAAGAAAAAATCAAAGCAGCAGAATTAGCAGCAAACCAAGCTTAATACTATCAAAACGTCTTGTACATTTTGTGCAGGGCGTTTTTTTGTGAAAAAATATTGACAACGAAACGCAGTTCTGTTAAATTACTTCTGCTCAAATCGTATTCATTACGATTTAAATATTTCAAATAGGAAGAGGGAGTAATATGGCAAAAAAATCAAAAATCGCAAAAGCACAAAACCAACGTGCAACGGTCGAACATTATCGTAAACGGCGTGAAGCATTAAAAGCAGCTAAAGACTACCAAGGTCTTGCAGCACTACCGAAGGATGCTAGCCCGGTAAGATTGAAGAATCGAGATCGGATAGATGGTCGACCATGTGGATATTTAAGAAAATTTGGTCTATCGCGGATTGAGTTTCGTAAGTTAGCTTTAGAAGGAAAAATCCCTGGTGTCAAAAAAGCCAGTTGGTAAGGAGGAATAAAGATGGCAGTACCTGCTCGTAAAACATCAAAAATGAAAAAACGCACACGTCGTACTCATCACCAGATCAAAAGTCCTACGATTGCTTATGATCTACCGACAGGAGTCTATAAATGCTCACACTATATCACCAAAGAAGAAGTGAAATTGCGAAAGGCGGAGGTTCGATGAAGATTATTTATCCTCCTTTGATCGAAGATGGCTATGCCTATTTTAAGCAGCAAACACCTAAAGCACAAATTTATCAAACGATGATCCAACAAGGAATTATCGACGAAACGGGAGCTCCCGCAATAGAAGCCTTACAAAAAGGCTTGGTCAAAGATTTTGATGAAGCAGAAAATTTATTGTTTGATGAGTTTCTCGAGTTGTATCCGATTTTTAAGGTTCTATCTGATTTATCATTTAAACAAATCGAAGGATTTTGGGAAATTCCTTTGATGGATAAAGAACAATTACTTGCACTCTATCCCGAACTAAATTATGACCACAAACAACAACTTGACATGTATTTTCTAGAACGAGGAGGATTACAACATGCGTCAGACGATCATTTTGGAATGTAAGGAAACAAAAGAACGCTTGTACTTAACGAGTAAAAATAAACGAAATACACCAGAAAAGGTAAGATTGAAAAAATACTCACCAAAATTACGTAAACGCGTTTTATTTCAAGAAGTCAAATAACTATGATATGGGAGAAAAAAGATGGAAAAAACGGATTTATCGAGCGCTTATCGTCGTTTAAAAAGTCCAAATATCAAAACGAAAAAGCGTGCATTGAAATTGATCCAAGCAGCAAAACGAAAGCAAAAGGGGATTTAATACGTGAAAAATTATCAGAAATTATTGGGGTTAGGTACGATTGTACTCACTAGTTTGGGGATATTGAGTGCTTGTGGGAATAATCAAGAAAGTTCAGTAACAGCGGATTCAAAAAAATTATCAATCGTAACAACTTTTTATCCGATGTATGAATTTACAAAAGAAATCGTAGGAGATGAAGCTGACGTTAGTTTATTAGTTCCAGCAGGTTCAGAACCGCATGATTATGAACCAAGTGCTAAGGATATGGCTAAAATTCAATCGGCAGATGTATTTGTCTATCACAATCCTAATATGGAAGGCTGGGTATCTAACATAGAAAAAACGTTAGACGATAAGGTTAATGTGGTAGAGGGAACAAAAGGTATGTTGCTGTTACCAGGTTCAGAAAAAGATCATGACCACGAAGAAGAAGGTCATCATCATGAACTTGATCCACACACTTGGCTTGCACCGAGTTTAGCGAAAAAAGAAGTGGCCTCAATTGAAGCACAACTAGCGAAGCTATATCCGGATAAAGCAAAAACATTTAAAACCAATAGTGAAGCATACTTAGAAAAGCTCACTACCTTAGATCAAAACTATCAAAAAAGCTTAAGTAGTGCGACGCAAAAAAGCTTTGTGACGCAACATGCGGCCTTTGGTTATTTAGCTTTAGAGTATGGGCTAACTCAAGTACCAATCGCAGGTCTTTCACCAGACATTGAGCCTAGTCCTAAACGTTTGAGCGAGTTGAAAACATATGTAAAAGACAATGATATTCGCTATATTTATTTTGAAGAAAATGCGAGTGACAAAGTCGCTAAAACATTAGCGAATGAAACAGGCGTTGATTTATTGGTCCTAAATCCATTAGAAAGTTTAACGAATGAACAAATTAAAAATGGAGAAACCTATATCTCGGTCATGGAAGAAAATCTAGTAGCCTTAGAAAAAACGACACAGTCGACAGGAAAAGCTGTTGATTCAGAAACGACAGCCGCAACAGAAAAAACAGTTGCCAAGGGTTATTTTGACGATAGCGCTGTGGAAGATCGACCATTAGCTAATTATGCAGGACATTGGCAATCGGTTTATCCTTTATTGCAAGATGGTACACTCGATCAAGTATTTGCATATAAAGCGAAATTAAATCCGGAAAAGACCGAGACAGAGTATAAAGCTTATTATGAAACAGGATATAAGACCGATGTCAATACCATCAAGATAACGGATAGTAAAATTAGTTTTACAGACCCCAAAGGAACACATACGTATACATATAAGTATGCGGGTAAAAAAATTTTGACATATACTAAAGGCAATAAAGGTGTTCGGTATTTATTTGAAACGACGGATAAAGATGCAGGGAATTATCGTTACGTCCAATTTAGTGATCACGGAATCAAGGATGAAGCAGCAGCTCATTTTCACATCTACTTTGGTGGAGAGAGCCAACAAGCATTATTGACTGAGATGGATCATTGGCCGACTTATTATCCGGCTGATCTATCAGCAAGTGAGATCGCTCAAGAAATGCTCGCTCATTAAATAGAATATGCTACAATAGGAAAATGATGGGAAAAAGGAGTAATTACGTGAATATTCTTGATAAATTACATACGATGTATACCACATTTTCGCTAACTGAAAAAAAAGTAGCTGATTATATTTTGGCACATCCTAAAGAGATCCCAAATATGACGATTGCGGATTTAGCCTTACAAAGTGAAGTCAGCGAGGCTTCGATCAGTCGTTTTTGTCGTAAGATAGAAGTCGTAGGCTTTCATGCATTAAAAATCGAATTGGCCCAAGTGACGATTCCAAAGCTAGATCCACACCCGGAACGCTCGCTGTTAGGCCAACGTTTAGCGCATATCAAGCAAAATAAAATCAAAGAGATCGAACAAACTTTGATGCAGTTGAATGAAGTTGATGTTCAGCAAACACTAAATCAAATCGTTCAAGCAAAACGAGTTATTTTTTTAGCGTATGGAAATACGATACCTGTTGCAATGGATGCAGCCTATCGTTTTAATCAAATTGGGATCGCGGCTAACGCGTATGAAATTTGGGATACAGCACTAGCTGCTTTATTGACTTTTACCAAAGAAGATCTAGTCATCGTGATCTCAAATTCAGGAGAGACGAAAGATTTGATCAAAGCTGTCGAATGGTGTAACACAAAAGAGATTGTCGTAGTGGCGATGACGAATAATCAGCACTCTCCATTAGCAAAACTGGCTACGATTCACTTAACGACAGCTACTAGAGAACGGTTATTTCAAAAAGATTATTATTTTTCTAGAGTTTCAGCTATGTTGTTGACAGAAACACTGTTCTTGCTTTTAGCGTTTGAAGAACCTGAACGTTTAGAATTTATCAAGCGACATGAGCAATTGATTTCAGATCATAAAATTTAAACTAGAAGTTGTCTTATGACAACTTCTAGTTTTTTCTTGACGAATAAGGAATTGCTTGCGTATACTTAAGAAAGTTAATTTCATAAATTATATTTTTTGTAAAATTAAATTTCATAAAGGGGTTTGGTCATGAAAAAACGCTGTGCAGCACTAGCTCTAAAGAAAATCCAATCTGGTATGGTATTAGGTCTGGGTGGTGGAAGTACGATTGGGTATCTAGTCGATATGATCAAAGAAACTAAATTAGACGTTCAAATCGTTACACCTTCAGAAAAAACCAAGCAACATTGTATCAATTCAGGCTTAACAGTACTAGACACGGCTTATGTGTCACAAGTTGATTTAGCCTTCGATGGTTGTGATGAAGTCGATGAAGAACTGATCGTGTTGAAATCAATGGGAGGCATCCATACGGAAGAAAAAATCATTGCACAAATGGCTAAAGAATATATTTTATTGGTCGATGAGAGTAAAGTATCCAAAACGTTAAGCTTTAAAGTCCCACTTACTTTAGAAGTAGTCAAAGAAGCTATTGGAAGTGTCATTGAATCATTGAAACCATTAGGGACAAGTGCACTCCGTATGAGTCAAACGAGTGATTCTTATACGTACACAAGTCGTGGAACAGTATTAATCGATTTTATACCACAAACTATTGAGTTCGCTAGATTAAATCAAAGGTTACTTATGACACCTGGAATCGTGGATACATCATTATTTTACAAAATTGCTACTGGAGCAATCGTGGTGACAGAAACTACAGATTATGAACTAACAGGAGGAAAGTCGAATGTATAATTGGGGAATCATCGGAACTGGAGTCATTGCAAGAGAGATGGCTGAAGCGTTTAAGGCATTAGATCGTAAAGTATATGGAGTCACGAGCGCACACTTTGAACGAGCAGAAGCGTTTGCCAAAAATTATGATATTGAGCACATCTATAAAGATGTTACAGAATTGCTCAAAGACGAAGCAATCGATATCGTGTATATCGCTACTCCGCATAATCTGCATTATGAACAAATCAAAGCTGCGTTACTACAAAATAAAAACGTTTTTTGTGAAAAGGCGATTACAGTCAATGATCGTCAGTTGGAAGAGTGCGTCTTATTAGCAAAAGAGCGCGGCCTGATTTTATCTGACGGCGTGACGCTATTCCATATGCCTCTTTACAAAAAATTACAAAAAATCGTAGCTAGTGGCGAATTAGGTCCTGTTAAAATGATTCAAGTCAATTTTGGAAGCTGCAAAGAATATGATGTGACGAATCGGTTTTTCTCAAAAGAATTAGCTGGCGGAGCTTTGCTTGATATTGGTGTATATGCTACTTCGTTTGCGCGCTATTTCATGAGTAGTCAACCGAATGTCGTCTTGACTACCGGTAACTTTTTTGAAACAGGTGTCGACGAAACATCGGGCATTTTATTGAAAAATCCAGATGGAGAGATGTCAGTGATGGCTTTGACAATGCGGGCGAAACAACCTAAGCGAGGAGTAGTTGCATGTGAGAAAGCATTCATCGAAATCAATAACTATCCTAGAGCACAGGAAGCAACGATCACGTATACAGAAACAGGAGAGACGATCACGATTACAGAAGGCGAAACTGCTCGAGCCTTAGAATATGAAATTTTAGATATGGAAGACTACATCACCAACCAATCGGGTGAACAAAACTTACAACTTGTTCGAGACGTTATGGCCACATTGACAAGTATTCGTACGCAGTGGGGAATGGTTTACCCCTTTGAATAGTTGACAATTTTTTTTAGCATGGTATGATAACAATCACATATAGATCCAATGAAAAGAAGAGTACGTTTTAATTGGTTGTTTAGAGAGGTTTTGGTTGGTGAAAAAAGCCCGAAGTTAAAGCAGAAGATGGTCTTTTCGGACAAGAGTGATCTTGCGGCCTGTTCTACGTTACAGAACGCTTAAGGGGAAATGATTTCCTAAATTAAGGTGGTACCACGTGATTACACGTCCTTTGTCGGCTGACAAAGGACGTTTTTTAGTTAAAAAGGAAAAGGAATGGTGAAAGATGGGAAAACAACAAGCTCCATATCGTGTCGATCATGTCGGTAGTTTTTTACGACCAGAACGTTTGAAAGAAGCGAAACTAGCAGAAAAAAATGGGCAAATCTCATTAGAAAAACGCAAGGAAATCGAATCTGAAGAAATTGAAGCGTTGGTTGCGCAACAAGTAAAAGCAGGACTTAAGGGAATTACAGATGGAGAGTTCCGTCGTGGTTTTTGGCACCTTGATTTTTTAGAAGGACTCGATGGGGTTGAAGGCTATACACCAGAACAATATAATCAAGTGTTTCATGGGAAACCCGCTCCAGCATATAATATTCGTTTGGTTGATCGAGTATCATTTTCAGATACACATCCATTTATTGAAGATTTTCGTCAATTGAAAAAAGTGGTTGATCAGTATGAAGGAGTAGAAGCTAAAGCGACAATTCCAAGTCCAACGATGCTGTTACGTCAGGAATTGCTTGCCAACGATGGAACTTCACATCTATCCGAGATCTATCCGGATTTAAATGAGTTTTATCAAGATTTAGCTACTGCGTATCAAGAGGCGATCCAAGCTTTTTATGCAGCAGGCTGTCGCTATTTACAATTTGACGATACAAATTGGGCCTTTTTAGCAGATGCTACAAAACGTGCAGAAATTACACAAAAAGGAATCGATCCAGAATATATTGCGGCGATTTGTACAAAGATCATCAATGCTTCATTAGCGAATAAACCAGTAGATATGGTGATTACAACACACATTTGTCGTGGTAATCATGCCTCTTCTTGGTTGTTCTCAGGAGGATATGAGCCTATCGCTAAAGAATTATTTGCAACAGAGTATGATGGTTTCTTCTTGGAATACGACTCTGATCGTGCGGGTGATTTTACACCGCTACGCTATTGGAAAGAAGCAGGTAAAAAGAGTCAAGTCGTTTTAGGTTTAGTCACATCGAAAACGCCTGAACTAGAAGATCCTGAACAAATCAAAGCACGAGTACTAGAAGCACAAGCATATATCCCATTAGAGTATTTAAGTATCAGTCCACAATGTGGATTTGCTTCAACCGAAGAAGGAAATCATTTAACGTTTACAGAACAATGGGACAAAATCAATCATTTGCAAACCATCGCTCAAGATATTTGGGTAGATCATGTCTGATTTAACGGTCGACTTGACTCAAGGGAAATTAAATATCCGTGTAGCGGCATTTTGTGAGGTCGACAATCGAGTACTGGTGTGCCGCTATCCAGATCAAACGCTTACTCTACCAGGCGGACGAGTAAAATTTGGTGAATCGACTAGTGAAGCATTGCAGCGTGAAATAAAAGAGGAATTAAATACGACATGTGTGGCAATGGAGTATCTAGGTGTCATCGAAAATTTCTTTTCACATCAAACAGCGTATCATGAATTTTTATTTGTATATGCCGTACAATTGGCAGATCATGATCTATTTCAACAAACAGAAACTGAGGAATTTACTTGGCTTCCTTTAAAAAAAGTCAAACAACAACTTACACCACAAGCAATTTTAACGTTAAAACAAACATTAACGACACATAGTATAAATAAAGAAAGCTCATTCTCAATAGAATGAGCTTTTTTGTCGTAATATATCCGTTAAATAGTGAGGAAAAAGATCAAGCTTGTTCTAGTCTTAATAGAGTTGTTTTGCGGTCTAAACCACCAGCATATCCAGTCAATTGACCATTTTTTGCAATCACACGGTGACAAGGAATAAAGATCGAGAGTGGATTTTTACCTACAGCTCCACCTACAGCGCGCGCGCTGGTAGATTTTTGCAACTGAGTGTATTGATTTGCGATATCCATATAAGCAAGTGTTTGTCCATAAGGGATTTGGAGTAATAATCTCCAAATTCTTTGTTGATATACCGTTCCATTAGGTGTTAAAGAGTCGTAAATCTCAGTGATACTAGGATTTTGACCAGCAAAATAAGCATCTAAAAATGTAGTGAATGGTTGAAATAAAGGGTCATCTTTGGTGGTGATCGTACAATTGTTAGGATCGATTTTTTGAAAATAATGTGCTTGACCTTCAAACCAAGCACCAATTAAATTTTCTTCTTCTCGTACTAAGGACAAGATACCTAAAGGGGATTGATAATCTAAGCGATGCATATTATTTACTCCTTTTATTTTTAGTGTACAAGAACCAGATCCAAAATACGAGTCTAATTTTATGGAAAGTAAAATGAATATTCGTTTTTATTTCATGATAGTTTTCTGAAACGCATTTATTCAAGGAAAATTCAGTAAATAATAAGAAAATTTGTGAGAGAGCACTTACAATTTTCGGAAAGTTGGTGTAAGCTTAATTTTATATAAAAGTAAATTTCAAGTATGTTCTAAGGAGTTTTGTAAAATGGAAGAAGCAAAATGGCATGCCCATTTAGGGAAAGTTGCAACTGTAACCGCGATCATTATGTACGTTTCATACGGTCCGCAAATCTATGGAAATTTAACTGGGAACCCGACTGGCTATTTACAACCATTGGCCGCCGCTGTAAACTGTTCATTATGGGTCGTATATGGATATGGAAAACCACAAAAAGACTGGCCAATAGTACTTGCTAACTTACCAGGAGTAATTTTTGGTTTATTGGCTGCGGTAACTGGCTTTATTGCACAGTAAAACATATACGAAGAAATTCTTCAACTGAAGATTTTCTTCGTTTTTTATTTCATTAGGAGGAAAACAATGAGAATCAGTCTAGCAAGTGATCATGCAGGTGTTGCATTAAAAAAAGAAATTATCAAACAATTAGAAGCGATGGGGCATACAGTTTATGACTTTGGTCCGTATACTGAAGAAGCAGTAGATCTATCAGATTTCGTTTATCCAGCCGCACTAGCAGTAGCTAAAGGCGAGTATGATCGCGGGATTTTTGTCGATGGTGTGGGTTATGGTAGTGCGTTGATTGCCAATCGTATTTTGGGAATCGATGCAGTAGTATGTCAAGATCCGTTTTGTGCAAAACTCGCACGTGAACATACAGATAGCAATGTCTTGTGTTTAGGTGGAAAAATCATCGGATCAGCGATTGCTGCAGAAATCGTGCATACTTGGATGACAACGGACTTTTTAGAAGAAGAAAAATATCAGCGTCGTGTTAAAAAAGTTCAAGCGATTTCAGAAAAACATTTATGCCCTTTAACTGAACTGTAAAAATATTCGAGTCTATTGACTCGAATATTTTTTTCATCTTAAGTAGACCAGATTAGGCAAAGAAATGGAATTCCAGTATACTAACAACATAAATAGAATAGGAGTGAGTCTGTTTGGAAGTAAAGCAGAAGAATGGAATGGGATCAGTATTAGCAGCACTAGCTGCCAATATCTTAGTTGCCATTAGTAAATTTGTTGGTTTTTTCGTTAGTGGAAGTGCCGCTATGTTAAATGAAAGTATCCATAGTGTTGTGGATTGTAGCAATCAAATCCTACTAATTTTTGGAGATCGTCGTTCAAAATTAGGGCGTAGCGACTTGCATCAGTTCGGTGAAGCACGAGCAAAATACTTTTTTAGTACGATTGTAGCCACTATGTTATTTTTTGGTGGTGGTGTATTAGGAATTATGGAAGCGATCGAAAAATTATTGCATCCTAGTCATGAAGTGAATAATCCTTGGATCGTATTAGGGATTTTAGCATTCGGGATCGTTGTCGAGGGGGCTTCTTTGCGAGTAGCGATGAAAGAAATTCGTGAACTCAATATAGAAAAATTATCGATTCCTAAATTTTTGCGAGAAAGCCGTCACAGTGAAATTTTAATTATTTTCACAGAAGATTTTTGTGCCGTTATTGGACTATTTTTAGCTGTTATAGGGACGATCCTTGCGATGGTTACGGGAAATCCTTTCTATGATGCATTGAGTGGTCTATTTATTGGACTGTTACTGACTGGAGCAGCGATTTTTCTCGCAAAAGAGTTTTATAGTTTGATCATTGGTGAAAGTGTGACCGCTAGTGATTTAAAAATCATCGTCAATGAATTTAAGCGTAAAGATATCGAACGCTTAATCGATATCAAAACAATCCACATGGGACCAGATGAAGTGATGATCGCAGCAAAAGTCGATCTATTAGATACTAAAGAAGATCAAGGATATGCAATCATTAATGAGATTGAAGCAGATATCCGCGCAGAATTTCCGGATAAGACGCTGTATATCTATATTGAAACCGATAAGTATGATCCAAATTATCAAAGTCATACTGAAGAAGATTCTATTTTGTAGGGAGAAAAGAATATGAGTCAATGGTTATTAAAAATTGAAAAAAAGATTTTGGCCTTTTTAATGGCTTTGAGCTCGATTGCGCTAGTACTAGTTGGCATTATTATCACATTTTTTTTATTTAAAGAAGTGTATCACTTGTTCACGTTTGCTCTAGCTGTCGATACAAATGCTGTTTATTACGACGCATTAGAAAGCATCCTTTCGTTTTTCTTATTCTTTGAATTTTTAACTTTGATCATTACATCGATCAAAAATCAAGGACACGTTTCATTGAGTTTTTTACTGACGTTAGGTTTGACGGCGTTGATTCGACTATTGTTGACGTATCATGACCAAGTATTTGGGCTTGTTGTCATTGCGATCTCGATTGTTTTATTATTATTTGGTATGTCTTTAGTATTAAAACAAGAAAAAGGAGAAAAACATGAAAACTAAATTCTTATGTTCTTCATTTTTAGGTAGCCAAAACTTGTTTACTAGCGAAGTTTGTTTAAGGAATAAGCATATCGGATTTATTCCTACAGCTAGTGTTGTAGAAGAATATTCGGATTATGTTACTGAGACCTATAATTTTTTTGAAAAATCAACACAGCAGATTACAAAAATCGAATTAGACCAGATTTCTTTTGCGCAACTTGAAGATGTATTAAAACGCATTGACATTCTTTTTATCAGTGGCGGGAATACATTTTATTTGCTCGAAGCAGTGAAACGTTCAGGACTGGCTCAATTGCTAGAAGAGTACTTAGCCAATGGCAATTATTTGATTGGAGAGTCAGCAGGAGCTGTAATCATGACGCCAGATATAGCATATATTAACGCAATGGATGATCCTCAAAAAGCAATGCTATCTGATACAAACGGCTTATCATTAGTGGATCGTCCCATTATTCCACATGTTGCTAGTACATATTTGGGTGAAGCAGCTGAAACATTGCTTAAGCAATTTCAAAATCAAGTGCATTATGCTCTAAGTGACGAAGAAGCCTTATTCTTTTAACGATAAATGAAGTAGCTCAAAAAGAGCTGCTTTTTTTATTACGAAAAGTAAGCATATCTCTTTACTTTCTTTTTGTAAGTGATATTATTGAGTTACTAAATCACTTACAAAAAGAAAGTAGGAAAACAGAATGAAATTTGGAATTATTTTAGGAAGTACTAGAGAAGGACGCGTTAGTCCACAAGTCGGAGCGTATATTAAACAGTTGGCGATGACACAAGAAGGACATGAATTTGAAATTATTGATATTTTAGATTATGATTTACCATTTTTAGGTACAGGAACTCCAAATACTGCTTGGAATGAAAAAATCGATTCTTTAGATGGTTATATCTTTATTACACAAGAATATAATCATGGTATGAGTGGTGCATTAAAAAATGCAATCGACAGTGCACGTGAAGAGTGGTTTAATAAAGCAGCCGGCATTGTAAGTTACGGATCTGGTGGCGGTATCCGTGCGGCTGAGCAATTACGCTTAGTTTTAGCTGAACAAAAAGTAGCAGGTGTGCGCACAAACCCTGCATTTAATTTATTTACAGATTTTGAAAACTTTGCTGAATTCAAACCAGGTGAACATATGGCACAAGGAGTCTTGGATATGTTTGAGGAATTGATCACTTGGGCTAAAGCATTAAAAACAATTCGTTAACAAAATGAACAACTATGTGAAATGTGAGTAGATTAGAATTATTACTGCTATCGAAAACAATGGAATCTCGCTAGAAAATTGATAACATAACTATACTAAAAACAGAGGAAGAACGATTCTTTGTCTGTTTTTTTTATGGAAAAAAACTACTTTATTTATTTGTGAAAAAAATATTTAACTTTTGTTTTTTGTGAAAAAAGGGAGTATAATGGAATTATTCTAGTGTGGGAGATGACAGTGATGAAAGTCAGTTTGTTCACGAGTTGTGTAGTAGATGCGCTATTTCCAAATGTTTCAATAGCGATTGTTGAAGTGTTAGAACGTTTGGGGATTGAAGTTCTCTATCCAGAGTCACAAGTCTGTTGTGGCCAACCAACATTAAATAGTGGATATAAAAAAGAATCACGAAAAGTATTGATTAATCAACTGAATGCCTTTAAAGATGCAGATTATGTGGTGGGAGCTGCGGGAAGTTGTACTGCTTCGATGCGTGAATATGCAACATTTTTTAAAGATGATCCAGAATACTATGAAGAAGCAGTTAAATTACATGATAAAACGTATGAATTCACACAATTTTTATATCATGTATTGGGAATGCGGGATTTAGGAGCGACATTGAATGCCAAAGTGACCTATCACCGTTCTTGTCATATGACTCGTCTACTTGGAGAAAAAGAATCACCATTTGCTTTAATGAACTATGTCAAAGGATTAGAGTATGTTGAACTACCTCATTTAGAAAATTGTTGTGGTTTTGGTGGAACTTTTTCAGTTAAAGAACCAATCATTTCAAACGCGATGGTCACTGAAAAAGTCCAAGATGTACTTGCGACTGAAGCTGAAGTATTGATTAGTGCAGATATGGCTTGCCTAATGAATATCGGTGGAAAGTTAAATCGCGAAGGGCATCCGATTACGATCATGCACATTGCGGAAGTCTTAAATCATGATGTGGATAGTTCTAGAATCGTACAACCTAAATTGGTTCAAATATAGGGGGAAGTTGAGATGGGATTAAAGACAAGCACAAAAACGTTTGATGAACGTTGTGAGGAAAATATCCAAGATGAACAGATGCAAGCAGCGCTAAAAAAAGCTCAAGATGCACAGTGGATCAAACGTGAAGCAGCACGCGATCAATTGGGAAATTGGGAAGAATGGCGTGAATTGGGCCAACAAATTCGTCAACATACGCTCGCATATCTTCCGGATTATTTAGAGCAATTTAGTGATAATGTGGAAAAAAATGGGGGAACTGTTCTTTTTGCGCAAACGGAAGCAGAAGCCCAAGCGTATGTACGCCAAATCGTCGAAGAAAAAAATATCCATAATATTGTAAAGTCAAAATCGATGGTCACAACTGAAGTTGGATTAGATCCGATGTTTGAAGCGATGGAAGGCGTCAATGTCGTGGAAACAGATTTGGCAGAATTTATTTTACAAATGGATGATTGGGATGAACCGTCTCATATTGTCTTTCCTGCCGTCCATAAAAATCGTCAACAAGTCAAAATGATTTTTGAAAAACTTGGATATGTAGGTAGCGATGATCCTGAAACATTAGCAAAATTTGCACGAGAAGTGTTACGTGATCGTTTTTTAAAAGCTGATTTAGGAATTTCAGGATGTAATTTTGCCATCGCAGACAACGGGATGATTAATTTAGTAACGAACGAGGGAAATGCTGACTTGGCTGTCAGTATCCCAAAAACGCAAATCGTCCTGATGGGAATGGAGCGAATTGTGCCGACGTTGAAAGAGGCAGATGTATTAGATAATCTTCTTTGTCGCAGCGCTGTGGGACAAAAATTAACAAGTTATGTGACTTTTGCTGGACGTAAAAAGCCTGAAGAAGCAGACGGTCCCGAAGACTTTTATGTGATTATCGTCGACAATGGGCGTTCAAAAGCTTTAGGAACCCAATTCCAAGAAATGTTGCAGTGTATTCGTTGTGGTGCTTGTTTAAACGTCTGCCCGGTTTATCGCCATATTGGTGGACATGGCTATGGTTCAATTTATCCAGGGCCAATGGGTGCTGTTTTATCACCGATTTTAGGTGGTTATGAAGAATTTGGTGAATTGCCTTACGCATCTAGTTTATGTGGTGCATGTACAGATACTTGTCCAGTGAAAATCCCTTTGCATCAATTGTTGATCGAGCATCGTACGGTCATGACTAATGAGTTAAATATGCAACATGGGATGGATGATGCGACAATGAAAATGATTGGCCGAGTGACGGCTTCACCAATCGTATTTAATATGGTGCAAAAAGTCGATCATCTAGGATCAGCTGCACTAGCAAAGAAAACTGAACCAAGTGTGAAAAATCTATACCAATTTGATGGTTACTTAGCTAAAGCGCCCGCGATGGCTAAAAATTGGACAGACTATCGCGATTTTCCTCGACCACCAAAAAGCAAAGATAATTTTAGAAAATGGTTCAAGGAGCATCAAGCGCAAAAAGGAGTGGCAACTGATGAACGTCAATGATCAAAAAGTGAAAAAAGAAAATTTTTTAAATCATTTAGCAGAGCGTTTAGACTACACGAGACACTCTGTAAAGCCGCTTATTTATCGTAATGATCTCCCACATGAAACTCTAGATGACTTGGATCCAGCAGCATTGTTCGATGTTTTTTTAGCACAATGTGAAGCCTTGCATTGTCGTGTCGTAGCCACACCAAAACAATATTTAGCTCAGGCGTTGGCTGATCAAATTGAACGCTATCAGGGTGGGCCGTTGCTTTATGCTGATGACCCTCGTTTTAATGATTATGGATTAGCAGAGTTTTTAGTAGATGAAGTAGCCACAGTTTGGCAAAAAGGAGCGACCCAGCGTGAGATCAATTTAGAACATGCACAAAAAGCGAATATCGGGATCGTTTTTGGAGAATATCTGCTAGCCGAATCAGGAACCGTGGTTGTTGAGAGCAGTCCAGGACAAGGTCGGGCAATCCATTTTTTACCGAAGCATTATATCGCAATGGTGCCCAAGAGTCATTTGGTCAGTCGAATGACCCAAGTAACGGATTTATATGCTGAAAAAGTAGCTAAAGGCGAAGCTTTCGGTTCAGCTTTACATTTTATCTCAGGACCTTCGAATTCTGGAGATATCGAGATGGTATTAGTAGAAGGAGTTCATGGGCCGCTGAGTGTAACGTATTTAGTAATTGAGGATTGTTAATGAACGAAGTATTTGACTATATATAGGAAATAATAAATTTTTAATTTATGAGAAATTTATGTGGAAAACGATTTATTTTAAACGAATCGGTTGCAATAATCGAGAATTTCCCTAATATTGATAGTGGATAATGCTCGATTCATCTGTTTTTGTTTGGTGTAGTTTTTCATAGAGTAGTTCGTGAAAAAAACCACTTGTGGAACAAATTCGTTGTTTGGAAGTATCTAGGAATTATATTGTACACATCGTACAAAAATGAATTGGAGGAATAGAAATGGATATCGTTACATTGGCTCGAATCCAATTTGCCATGACGACAATTTTTCACTTTTTCTTTGTACCACTATCTATTGGTACTGTGTTTATTGTTGCAATTATGGAAACACTTTATGTGCGAACAAAAGATGAAACCTATAAAAAAATGGCAAAATTTTGGGCTCAAATCATGTTGCTTAGTTTCGCAGTCGGAGTAGTGACAGGGATCATTCAAGAGTTCCAATTTGGAATGAACTGGTCAGACTACTCACGTTTTGTCGGAGATATTTTTGGTGCACCACTTGCAGTTGAAGCATTGCTTGCCTTTTTCTTAGAATCAACTTTCTTAGGCTTGTGGATGTTTACATGGGATCGGGTAAAACCAGGTGTGCATGCATTGTTTATTTGGTTAGTTGGATTTGGTTCATTGATGTCAGCTTTTTGGATCATCGTGGCCAATGCTTTTATGCAACATCCTAAAGGCTACCAAATTGAAAATGGTCGTGCCGTTATGAACGACTTTAGTGCTTTATTGAAAAATCCACAGTTGTGGTATGAATTTTCTCACGTAATCGCAGCAGCTATCTTAACTGGTGGAATCGTGGTAGCCGGACTTTCAGCATTTAGAGTGTTGAAGAAAAAAGATCTATCTGCTGTATCTGAAAAAATCTATAAAAAATCATTGCGTGTAGGATTAGTTGTCTCTTTAGTTGGTTCAATCGCAGTACTAACAGCTGGGGATTTCCAAATGAAGGCTTTAGTAGAAGATCAACCAATGAAATTTGCTGCAACAGAAGGTCTATATGAAACTACTGGTGATCCAGCATCTTGGACATTGATCGCTTGGGCAAATGAAGCGAAAAAAGAACGCGTATTTGGAATCGAAATTCCTTATATGTTAAGTATTCTTTCTTACCATAAACTATCTGGTTCGGTTGAAGGAATGAATGAAATCAATAAACAATTAGTAGCAGAATATGGAGATCGTAACTATTATCCTCCAGTAAATACGCTGTTCTGGACATTCCGTATCATGGCAGGATTTGGTGCGTTGATGTTTGTTGTATCAGCTTTAGGCTTATTCTTAACACGTAAGAAAAAACCAGTACTATACGAGAAAAAATGGTTATTGTGGGTGCTTGGGCTGATGACTTTTGCACCGTTCTTAGCGAATACTTCAGGTTGGTTAGTAACAGAATTAGGTCGTTATCCTTGGACCGTTTATGGTTTATTTACAATCGAACAAAGTGTTTCACCTAATGTTTCTGTAGCTTCCTTAATGTTCTCAAATACAGTATACTTTTTACTATTTGCAGGGCTTGGTGCTACAATGGTGTACTTAGTTGTTCGTGAATTGAAAAAAGGTCCAGAATATGTGGACCATCAACACGCTGCGGATGCAAAACCAGCCATTGATCCATTTGATGGAGGTGCATTCTAATGTCTACATTACAGTTAGTTTGGTTTATATTGATTGGTGTATTATTTTCAGGTTTCTTCTTTTTAGAGGGATTTGACTTTGGTGTTGGAATGGCTGTTCAAACACTAGCACATAATGATGAAGAACAAGATCAAGTAATCAATACGATCGGTCCTGTTTGGGATGGAAATGAAGTGTGGCTATTAACAGCAGGTGGCGCGATGTTCGCTTCATTCCCATACTGGTATGCTTCATTATTTAGCGGTTACTATCTGATTTTATTTATTATCTTATTTGGATTGATTATTCGTGGAGTATCTTTTGAATTTCGTCATAAAGTTCCGGAAAAAAACAAAAATTTCTGGAATTGGACATTGACGATCGGAAGTACAATCGTTCCATTTTTCTTTGGAATCTTGTTCATCAGTATGATCCAAGGAATGCCAATCGATGCTAGTGGAAATCTTTCTGCGACCTTTACAGATTATATCAATGTATTTTCTGTAGTCGGTGGTGTTGCCTTAACGTTACTTTCTTATTTACATGGATTGAACTATATTTCATTAAAAACAGAAGGCCCAGTACGTGAACGTGCGCGTAACTATGCAAAAGCATTATATGCAGTACTTTATGTTGGGTTAGTAGCATTTGCTGTTTTGATGTATTTCCAAACAGATTTCTATGAAAAACATTTTGCAACGACACTAGGCTTGACGATTGTGATCGTAGTCTTAACTGTTATTGCGAATATCTCTGTCTTTAAAGAAAAAGAACTACTAGCCTTTTTAGCTAGTGGATTTACAATGATTGCACTAGTTGCATTGTTGTTTACGGGATTATTCCCACGTGTGATGGTTAGCTCAATTAGTAGTGATTATGACTTGTTGATCAAAACAGCATCATCTTCACCATATACATTGAAAATCATGACATACATGTCGTTTACGTTGTTGCCATTTGTGTTAGCCTATACAGCTTGGGCTTACTATGTGTTTAGAAAACGAGTAACGGTCAATATGAAAGGATATTAAGAATGATTGATAAAGCGATTATGCGCTTGCCCAACATTCGTAAGATCATGGGAGTGCTTGCAGGATATGCTATCTTGCAAGCTCTCTTTATAATTGGACAAGCTTATACGCTTGCAACAGTGATCACTCGATTATGGGAAGGGCAAAAATTAAGCGCACAACTACTCATGATGGTAGCTTTTTTTGTTTGTTATGCAGCAAGGCATGCAGTCACTTATTTAAGAGACAAATTATTGGATCGCTTTGCTCAGGAACAAGCAAAAAATCTACGACATGATTTACTGCAAAAAATATTTCGTGTAGGACCTACGTTAGTACAAGAACAAGGAACTGGAAATGTGATCACGATGGCTTTAGAAGGGATTTCTAAAGTAGAAAATTATATTCATTTGATTTTAGCGAAAGTCATGAATATGATGATCATTCCTTGGGTGATCTTGGCCGTAGTTTTTTTATTAGATTGGGAATCTGGTGTCGTATTGATTTTGGTTTTTCCTTTGATTATCGTATTTATGATTATTTTAGGATATGCAGCACAGGCTAAAGCCGATCGTCAGTATCACGCTTTTCAAGTATTGTCGAACCATTTTATCGATTCATTACGTGGAATCGATACCTTGAAGATTTTTGGATTGAGTAAACGCTATGGAAAAAGTATCTACAATACCAGTGAAGAATTTCGTAAAGCGACTATGAGCACATTGCGTATTGGGATTTTATCGACTTTTGCTTTAGATTTTTTTACTACTTTATCTGTAGCGATCGTTGCCGTTTTACTTGGTTTACGTTTGATCAATGAAGGGATCTTATTATTCCCCGCATTGACAGTACTGATCTTATCTCCAGAATATTTTTTACCAGTACGTGATTTTTCAAGTGATTACCATGCAACACTAGATGGTAAAAATGCGATGACAGCAATTAGAGAAGTACTAGAATTACCAGAAATCGAAGTTGAAAAGAAAGCTTTGGCAGACGTCAATCAACAAACGACACTCGAATTGGAACACATCACATTTGCCTATGATGAAAATCCAACATTATATCCTTTTGATCTATCTTTGAAAGGTGTACAAAAAGTCGGAATTATTGGAATGAGTGGTTCAGGGAAATCAACTTTGATTGATTTATTGAGTGGTTTTTTATCACCAAATGAGGGAGGAATCAAAATTGATGGTGTATCTGTAGCGAGTCTGGCGCAATCTGATTGGCAAAAACAAATGCTTTATATTCCACAAAATCCATACATTTTCCAATTGTCTTTACTAGAAAATATTACGTTTTATACACCCGATGCAACGCCTGATGCGATCGAAGAAGCCATCAAAGTCGCTGGCTTGACGGAATTGGTTGCGGAATTGCCCGAAGGATTAAACACTCAGATCGGAGACGGTGCAAGAGCACTAAGTGGAGGCCAGGCTCAAAGAATCGCGCTAGCTAGGGCCTTTTTAGATAAAGAACGTCGCATCTTGTTATTAGATGAACCTACAGCGCATTTAGATATTGAAACAGAAGTAGAGATTAAAGAAAGAATGCTACCGTTAATGGAGAATCGACTTGTCTTTTTTGCTACGCATCGCTTGCATTGGATGCATCAGATGGATCATATCTTGGTATTAGAAGCTGGACATGTAGTTGAGCAAGGTAGTTTTGCTGAACTGACAGCAAAACGAGGCCATTTTTATGAACTAACTAAACAAATGAGGAGGGATATAGATGCCTAAAATTCCTCTATTTAAGGCTTTTGAAAAAGATACTTGGGTGAAACCTTTTTTGCATCAATATAAACGTTCTTTATATTTAGCTTTGTTTTTAGGCTTTATGACGTTCTTTTGCGCGGGCGCATTGATGTTTGTCTCGGGGTATTTGATCAGTCGGGCTGCTTCGATTCCGGAGAATATTTTGTTGATCTATATTCCCATTGTGTTAACTCGTGCTTTCGGGATTGGTCGTCCGGTCTTTCGTTATATTGAACGGTTGACCAGTCATAACTGGGTGTTGCGTTTAACATCAACACTGCGTTTAAAATTATATACAGTGCTTGAAAAAGATGCGATTTTCTTTAAACGCAATTTTAAGATCGGCGATATTTTAGGTCTATTGGTAGAAGATATCAATCATATCGAAAATTTATATCTAAGAACGGTTTTTCCAACGATCATTGCTTGGATCTTATATGCTTTCGTCGTGATCGGATTAGGGTTTTATTCTCTTTGGTTCGCGTTAGTGATGGCGTTGTTATTATTTGTATTGGTATTTGTCTTTCCTTTGTATTCAGTATTATTAAACGGTGCACGTCAAGAAAAAGAAAAACAAGTCAAAAATGCTTTATATACAGATTTGACGGATAATGTAATGGGGGTTTCTGACTGGATTTTTAGTCAGCGTAGTCAAGATTACGTAAGTAGTTATGTTGAAAATGAGCAACAGCTTTACGATGTTCAAAATGAATTGCGCCATTTTAATCGAGTTCGTAATTTTATTTTGCAACTGTATATCGGATTGATCGCGATTAGTTTGATTTTGTGGACGAGTCAGCGTTTTGTGGGCGATCATGGTGGAGCTGCTAACTGGATTGCAGCTTTTGTATTGAGCTTGTTTCCATTGGTCGATGCATTTGCCGTCTTACCAGATGCAGCGCAAGAAACGAATATCTATAAAGATTCTTTAGACCGTTTAAATCATTTAGAAGAAAAAGCTGAAGTGACTCCTGTAGCGCTTCCTGAAAATCAACAGCTCGATATTCGTGTAGAAGACGTTACGTTTCATTATCCCAATGAATCAAAACTTGTTTTAGATCATCTCGAACTTAAGATTCCTAAAGGGCAAAAGATCGCGATCCTAGGACGAAGTGGTTCAGGAAAAAGCACTCTGGCTTCACTGATTCGTGGAGACATAGTTCCTACTACTGGTCAGGTAACTTTAGCCGGTGTACCGACTAGTCAATTGGGTGATGCAATCGCAGAAGTAGTTGGAGTGATCCAACAAACACCTTATCTGTTTCGAACAACCATTTTAAACAATCTACGCCTAGGTAACGAAGAAGCTAGTGAGGATGAAGTCTGGGACGTTTTAGATCGTGTCGGATTAAAAAATCTAGTAAAACGTCTACCTGAGGGGTTACACACGATGGTCGATGAAGCTGGTTTGCGTTTTTCTGGTGGTGAACGCCATCGAATGGCTTTAGCTAGAATTTTATTAAAGGACACACCAATTGTTTTATTAGATGAACCCACAGTCGGTCTTGATCCAATTACTGAGCAAGCCTTGATTGACACGTTCTTTAGTCAATTATCAGATAAAACAGTGATTTGGATCACGCATCATTTGCAAGGGATCGATCAGATGCAACGAGTGATCTTTATTGAGAACGGTCAATTAGAATTGTCAGGTTCACCAAAAGAATTATTGGAAACAAGTCCAAGATATCGTAAATTAAAAGCAATCGATGAAGGACGATAAAAAAACATCGCTAACAGATATTCGTTTAAAACACTGGAATTCAGGTGCTTTAAACGCAATATCTAGCGATGTTTTTTTTAGATAAAAGCAACTCTGGAATCGGCTAAAGTAAGACTCCAATTTTTAGAATTTATGTGATAGCTCAATTCACCTACATAGCGTTCAAGTGGCACTTCTTTGCTTGAAGCAAATTCTTGATCCGTCAGATATAAGGGTAAATGAAATTCATGGGTATCTTTTGTTGCTTGATCAAAAGATAACATGATTCCTTCTTTAGTATAGTCATGGATTTGTTTGATTACTTCTAAAGGGAGATCAACAATGGACAAAGGTCGTTTAAAAAATGAGCGTTTGTCATTTAAATTCTCTAAGGTTTGTCGTTTGATTTTTCCAGCTAACACACGATAAAACTCATCTAGATAGCGATAGTAGATACGAGAGATTCGTTGTGGAAGATCAAAGTAAACAAAGTTATTTTGTAATTTGTAAAAAAAGGGAGAGCGTAGATGCGTACGCTTGTGTCCAAAATAAAGTAACTCTGAAATCTCTAAAGGAGAAAGTTCGCGTAGCATGGACAGATCAGAAAAATCGATCCATTTATTTTCCTCGCCCAAACGTTGCTTGGCAACGATTTGCGCATACTGTTCAACCGCATCAACACCACGAACGATTTTTAAGCCAGTATGGGCTTCATAGTCTCCATAAGTCGAGGCGGGATTTAATAAAAGCAGATTTTTTGGGGGATGTACGATGCCTGTGTGAAAATCAGCAGCTTGTAGTCCTCTAGTCATGACAATATTACTTGTTGTATCAATATGGATGTAAATTGATTGCTTCACAGGTGATCCCCCTTTTTTTTTGCGTATTTCTTCAGTTTCTATTCTACAATAAAAAGTTCGAGTTTTACTTTAAGATTTGATTACAAGATAAGAATCATTCTTATTATTTGGGCACAAATAAAACTCAAACCTTGAAATCATGGTAAACTAAAGACAACTACACTCAAAGGAGGGGCCGATGCAAAAGAAAAAAGGTGTACTACATTGGGTTACCAATTTATTACTCGTTTTATTATTATTAATTGGACTGGCATTGGTGTTTAATAATCAAATTAAATACTTATTGATGTCTTGGAATACTTCAAAATACGATGTTTCTACGGTAACAGCTTCTGAAATCAAAGAGAATGAGAAAAAAACAGCTACGTTTGATTTTGGTGCAGTACAGCCGTTAAGTACACAAGCAGTATTAGATGCACAATTTAGTAATAAACGCTTGCCGGTTATTGGTGGGATCGCGATTCCAAGCGTAGGTATCCATTTACCAATCTTCAAAGGGTTAGCAAATGAAGCGTTATTATTTGGAGCAGGGACCTTTAGTGAGACACAAAAAATGGGTGAAGGAAACTATGCTTTAGCCAGTCATCGAACCGATCGTGCCGATCTATTGTTTACGCCGCTTGAAAAATTTGAAGTTGGGAATATGATCTATCTGACTGATCTTGTTAATATCTATTCTTACAAAGCATATGATAAACAACGGGTAGCTCCGACTAAAATCGAAGTCTTAGATGAAGTACCGAATAAAAAAATCGTCACACTAGTCACTTGTGGTGATCTTTCTGCAACCACACGAATTATCGTGCAAGGAGAATTGACTGCAGTGACACCGATAAAAGATGCGACTAAAGAGATGATGAGTGCATTCCAAATGGAACAACATACATATTAAGGAGGAAATATATGAGCGAATTTAGTTATGAGATCGTCGAAGAGATCGCCGTGCTTTCAGCCAATGCCAAAGGTTGGCAAAAAGAGTTGAATTTAGTGAGCTGGAACGGTCGCCCCCCAAAGTTTGATTTACGAGATTGGGGTCCAAATCATGAAAAAATGGGAAAAGGCATTACATTGACGAATGAAGAATTTGCAAGTCTAAAAACCATTATCACACAAATGTAATAAAGGAGAATGTCTGTGAAGAGTATGACAGGATTTGGTCGCGGTGAGGTCGAACGTGACCAAATGAGTGTTATTGTAGAAATCAAAAGCGTTAATCATCGTTTTTTAGATTGTCAGTTTCATATGCCAAGGCGTCTAAATGAATTAGAAAGTACTTTACGTCAAAGCATCAAAGAATATATAGCTAGAGGTCGATTGGATATCTATATCACGATAGCATTAAAAACAGCTCTACCAAAAACGACTCAAATCGATTGGAATGCAATCGAGCAAATCATCGAAGAAACCAAAAAGGAAAGCCAATTAAGATTTGGAACGGTACCAAATCTCGAGCACTTACTCGAGCAAATGGTCTTAAAAGAAGAGTTTATCTTAATCGATGAAACTCCTTTAGAATTAGCTACTTATCAGGAATTAGTTCTTTTTGCTTTAGAAAAAGCGTTGCAGCACTTGGTAGAAAATCGACTTAGTGAAGGACAGCAGTTATCTGATACCATCAAAGCACAACAAGCTGTAATCTTAGCTGAATATCAGGCAATCACCTTAAAAACAACGATCATCGAACAAGAACAAGAAGAAAAATTACTCACAGCTTTACGTCAACGAGTGGGAGATTTAGTAGACGAATCACGGATTTTAACTGAAGTTGCTGTGTTATTAGAGCGTGGGGATATCCATGAGGAACTTGACCGCTTAGCTGCGCATTTGACGCGGTTAACACAACTTCTAGAAAAAGCGACACCGATTGGACGCGAGTTAGACTTTTTGATTCAAGAATTTAATCGTGAAGTCAACACAATCGGTTCGAAAACAACAAGCATCGACATCAAAAATCGTGTCGTCACGTTAAAAACAACGATCGAAAAAATGCGAGAACAAGTCCAAAATATAGAATAACAACGATTATGAGAAGGATTAAAGTAGTTTTTTAATCAAATTCTCGTTATAATGAAGTAGTTCTTGAAACTTCAATAAAAAAAGTGCACAATAGACGATAAGTATATTTTAGTGTGAAAGGACGTCGTTATGACAGAACGAGGACTATTGATCGTGCTATCTGGGCCTTCTGGTGTAGGTAAAGGAACGGTACGTAAAGCGATATTTGATAGCGAAGGAAATGATTTTCAGTATTCCATCTCAATGACAACTCGTCAAAAACGAGTTGGTGAAGTAGAGGGAGTCGATTATTATTTTCGTAGTCGCGAAGAGTTTGAAGCGTTAATTGCAGCTGGTGAAATGTTGGAGTACGCAGAGTACGTAGGAAATTATTATGGTACCCCATTATCTTATGTCCGCAAGACATTAGATGAAGGGAAAGATGTCTTTTTAGAGATCGAAGTACAAGGCGCGAAACAAGTTAAAGAAAAGATGCCAGATGGCGTGTTTATCTTTTTGACTCCTCCAGATCTAAGTGAATTACGCTCGCGTATTGTTGGTCGTGGAACAGATGATCTAGATGTGATCGATGCACGGATGAAGATTGCACGTGAGGAAATCGAAATGATGGCGCTATACGATTATGCTGTCGTAAATGATCAAGTGCCACTAGCTGTTGAACGAATCAAAAAAATCATTGATACCGAACATGTCAGAGTCGATCGCGTGATTGGTAAATATAGAAAAATGTTAGAGGAGTTGTAAACCATATGATGTTAAAACCATCTATCGATTCATTATTGGATCGTGTGAATTCAAAGTATTCATTAGTTATTTTAGCAAGTAAACGTGCTCATGAACTAGATGCTGGGGCGAACGCTACATTGGAAAGTTTCGAATCAGTTAAAAGTGTGGGACAAGCGTTAGAAGAAATCGATGCCGAAACAGTTATCGTAGATCCACATCCAGAAGTAAAACGCGCGCGCATTCGTTTAGAAGAAGAAGAACGTAAAGCGAAAAAAGAACAAGAACAAAAAGAATTAGAACAACGCATTCGTCAAGAACAAAAATTATAATTATTTTTTGGGGACAGAGTTTGGTAGCTAACCATGCTCTGTCTATTCTTTTTCTTTAGAGAAACTTAGTGAAGTTCTTTTTGTCAATTAAAGACAAACGCGAAGAAGTTTAGTAAAATAAGGCCAGATAAGGAGGGCGTTCGATGGAAAAAGTAGCAGAAATCATTGTGGACGTACCGACTAGACAGACCGATCAGCCATTTAGTTATTCGATTCCAAGTGAAATGAAGGAAGTATTAGAAATCGGGATGCGTGTAGAAGTTCCCTTTGGTAATGGAAATCGACAGATCCAAGGCTTTGTAGTAGGGTTTGATGAACAAGAAGATACTAGAGGGCTCAAACCGATTACGCGATGCATTGATCTAGCACCGGTGATCAATAAAGAACTTTTAGCATTAGCTGAGTATATGCGTAACCAAACATTTTCATTTAAAATCACATGCTTGC
This sequence comes from Enterococcus bulliens, assembly GCF_053761865.1. Lineage (NCBI taxonomy): Bacteria > Bacillati > Bacillota > Bacilli > Lactobacillales > Enterococcaceae > Enterococcus > Enterococcus bulliens. Next base: position 135,997 of record NZ_JBSMXK010000001.1, on the reverse strand, counting down.
AAACGATGTTACCAAGTGTGATGAAAGCGAAGTATGAAAAGCTAATCGTACGACTTAAATCCCATCCTGAAAGCGACGCGCGTTTATTCCAACATGGTGAAACGATCGCATTTGAAGAAGCTTTAGTTTCTGTACATCAAATCAAACAATGGCGTGACCAAGGGATTATCGATATCGACTATTTAGTGAAACAACAAAATCGTGCACGGACGATCCGTCATGTTCGTTCTTTGGTCACACAAGCTAATTTTCCAACCTTTGCCTCGACAATCCGCAAAGGTGCGAAAAGAAAAGTCCAGTTACTTGATTTATTGACACGTCACGAGCAAAAGCCAGCTAGCTTTTACAGGGAACAAGGAATTAGCGCCACAGTACTCAAACAAGCACAGCAAGAAGGTTGGCTCGAATTCTTTGAAGTCGAATCTTATCGTGATCCTTATGCCAACCGTCAGTTTGAACAAACGCAAGCGTTTGTATTGAATGATGAACAAGCTCTTGCTGTAAATGAAATTTTGGCAGCAAAAGCCCATCAAGTATTTCTACTAGAAGGTATCACAGGAAGCGGTAAGACTGAAGTCTATCTCCAAACGATTGCTTCAGTCTTAGAAAAAGGTCAGACAGCCATGATGTTGGTTCCTGAGATCGCATTGACGCCACAAATGGTGGAACGGTTTAAAGGCCGTTTTGGTGAAGCAGTAGCGGTATTACATAGTGGATTATCGAAAGGGGAAAAATACGACGAGTGGCGTAAAATCGAACGTAATGAAGCACAGGTCGTAGTGGGGGCACGTTCAGCCGTATTTGCTCCACTAGAAAATCTTGGTGTAGTGATTGTTGATGAAGAACATGAGGCCAGTTACAAGCAAGAAGAAAGCCCACGCTATCATGCTCGTGATTTGGCGATTTGGCGTGCACGTTATCACGATTGTCCGATTGTACTTGGTAGTGCGACTCCTTCGCTAGAATCACGCGCACGTGCACAAAAAGGAGTTTATCGCTTTTTAAAACTAACAAAACGTGGCACTAAAGCCGCTTTACTACCTCAAGTCGAAATTGTAGATATGCGTGAAGAAATGATCTATCAAGGAACGGAAACTTTTTCAAGAGTACTGCAAGATAAAATTCGTGATCGCCTGTTGAAAAAAGAACAAATCGTCTTATTGCTAAATCGCCGTGGATATTCTTCTTTTGTGATGTGTCGCGATTGTGGCTTTGTGCTACCGTGTCCAAATTGTGACATTTCATTAACGTTGCATATGGACACTAAAACGATGCGATGTCATTACTGTGGACATGAAGAACAGATCCCAAACCGTTGTCCAAGCTGTCAAGGTAGTAAGATTCGCTATTATGGTACGGGAACGCAAAAAGTCGAAGCAGAATTGCAACAATTGTTCCCAGAAGCTGCTATTTTACGAATGGACGTTGATACGACTCGTAAAAAAGGAGCACATGAAAAGCTATTACGTGAGTTTGGTGAAAAAAAAGCATCGATTTTACTTGGGACACAAATGATTGCCAAAGGGCTCGATTTTCCAGATATTACATTAGTAGGTGTGCTAAATGCCGATACCTCATTAAATCTACCTGATTTTCGTTCAAGTGAACGCACATTTCAATTGCTAACCCAAGTAAGTGGACGAGCAGGGCGAGCAGATAAATTAGGTGAAGTCGTGATCCAAACGTTCAATCCGGATCATCATGCAATCATTTTGGCGCAACAACAAAATTACGAGCGATTTTACCAACAAGAAATGTTTATTCGACATGAAACAGGTTATCCACCTTACTATTTTACAATCAAAGTGGTCGCAAGCCATGAAAAAGAAGAAATCGCAGCAAAAAAAATGTATCAGATCTATCAACAACTGACACAAGTATTAAGTCCTAATGCACGTTTATTAGGACCAACACCAAGTGCGATCTTGCGTATTAAAAATCGCTATTATTATCAATTGATCATCAAATATAAACAAGAACCTAATCTAGTTCCAACATTACAAGAGATTATGCAGTCTAGTCAGTTAGACCAAAGAAGTGGCTTATTTCTTTCAATCGATAATGAGCCATTATCATTTATTTAAAGGAGGTAGCTATGCGCTATCCTATTTTGATCCATCCAGATGAACAGTTAAGAAAGCCTTGTGAGCCGATCGACCAAATTACAGATGAATTGGTCGTATTATTAGAAGATATGTATGAAACAATGGTTGCCCACGATGGTGTCGGCATCGCCGCACCACAAATCGGCAAAAATATCCAAGTTGCCGTAGTTGAAGTAGAAGAAAATGATCGCTTTGAATTGATCAATCCACGAATCGTTGATCGTAAAGGTAAAGATATCGATATCGAAGGTTGCTTAAGTATGCCGCATGTTTTTGGTACAGTAGAACGAGCTGAAGAAATCACTGTCCGTTATTTTGATCGTGATGGCGATGAAATCGAAGTGACAGCTTTTGGCTATTTGGCTAGAGCGATCCAACACGAAATCGATCACTTACATGGTATCTTATTTACAGATAAAGTGATCGAACGAATCGCTGAAGAAGATTTAGAATCTTATTATGAGGAGCATGCAGATGACTAAAATTGTATTTATGGGAACACCCGCGTTTTCAGTTCCGATTTTACAAGGATTGGTAGAATCAGGATATGAGGTCGTAGCGGTAGTGACACAACCAGACCGTCCAGTTGGGCGAAAAAAAATTATTCAAGCAACTCCAGTTAAAGAAGCTGCTGTAGCATTGAATATTCCAGTATTGCAACCAGAAAAAATTTCCGGTTCACCTGAAGTAGCGATGATCGAAGAATTTGCACCAGACTTGATCGTGACAGCTGCTTTTGGTCAGTTTCTACCCCAAAGTGTACTGTCGATTCCCAAAATCGCAGCTATTAATGTGCATGCTTCCTTATTGCCTAAATATCGCGGTGGTGCTCCTGTCCATTACGCAATTATGGATGGAGAAGAAAAAACGGGTGTGACGATCATGGAAATGATCAAAAAAATGGATGCCGGTGGAATCTATGCACAAAAAGCGATCCCAATCACCAAAGAAGATAATGTGGGAATCATGTTCGATAAATTGAGTATTGTAGGTCGTGAGTTACTACTTGAAAGTTTACCAGCAATCATCGATGGTAAAATCCCAACACCACAAGACGAGAGTCAAGTGACATTTTCACCGAATATCACTAGAGAACAAGAAGCAATCGACTGGGAGAAAACCGCTGAACAGATCGATTGTCAAGTTCGCGGTATGTTTCCTTGGCCGATCGCCTTTACGACGTATCAAGATATTCGCTGGAAGATTCGCAAAGTACGTGTCGTGTCAGAAACGACTGATCAAAAACCAGCGACGATCATCAAGCGTACGAAGCAAGAATTATGGATTGCCTGTGGAAAACAAACAATCCTAGCAATCGAAGAGTTACAACCAGCAGGTAAAAGTGTACAGCCGATAAAAGCATTTTTAAATGGTGCTGGTCAACATATTCAACAAACAGATAAGGTAGGGAATGCATGAAAAAACCGATTGAAAAAACAGTCCGTTTTGTCGCACTTTCATTGATTGAACGTGTCGAAAAAGGTGGCGCTTATTCTAATTTACTGATCAAAGAAGAAATTGAACGCAATCAACTGAACGAAAAAGACGCGCGTTTACTTACGGAATTAGTCTACGGAACCATTAGTAATCAGTTACGCTTAGATTTTTATCTAGCACCTTTTTTAAAAAAAGCAAAAAAGGTTCATCCATGGGTACAACAACTTTTACGTTTGTCGATTTATCAATTGGAATTTTTAGATAAAGTTCCAACACATGCGATTTTTAATGAAGCGGTAGAAATCGCTAAACATCGCGGTAATCCTGGTATCGGTAAATTTGTAAATGGCGTACTGCGAACATTTCAACGTCAAGGTGCACCCACTTTAGATACGTTGAGTGGAAATATGCGCTTATCGATCGAATTTAGTTTACCGATGTGGTTAGTAGATCGTTTAGTAGCACAAATCGGTTATGAACAAACAAGTTTACTTGGTGAATCTTTGATGCGCCCGAGTCATGTAAGTGCTCGGATCGATACGCGTCAAATTTCACGGAAAAAAGCCATCGATTTCCTACACGATGAAGGATTAGAAGTTCGCGAAAGCTATCTCTCAAAATATGGTGTTGTTGCTGAAAAAGGATTTTTAGCCAAAAGCAACTTGTTTAAATCAGGGAAAATGACGATCCAAGATGAAAGTTCGATGCTTGTAGCTCCTGTGATGCAGATTGAAGCAGAGCACCAAGTATTAGATGCCTGTGCCGCACCGGGAGGGAAAACTACTCATATCGCAACGTTCTTAGATCAAGAAAAAGGTGGCCGAGTAACAGCATTAGATATTCATGCCCATAAAGTAAAACTAATCGAAGAAAATGCAGCTAGACTTCATGTTGAAGACGTTGTTTGGGCTGAGAAGATGGATGCTAGAGAGGCTAGTGAACGTTTTGAAGCAGAAACGTTTGATCGGATCTTAGTCGATGCGCCTTGTTCAGGTCTAGGATTGATCCGTCGTAAGCCAGACATTAAATTTAGCAAAAAAGAACAGGATTTTGCGAACTTGCCAAACATCCAACTTGCGATTTTAGAAAGTGTTGCACCAACTCTAAAAAAAGACGGTATTTTAGTTTATAGTACTTGTACGATTTTAGATCAAGAAAACAAAGAAGTAGTCGATACCTTTTTGGCCAAACATCCAGAATTCGAAAAAATAACACCTAAAGTCAATCACTATGTACAATCTGAAATTCAAGAAGATTTATTAACGATCTATCCACATACATTCCACACAGATGGCTTTTTTATCAGCTGTTTAAGAAAAAAATAACGAGGTGAAGGAGATATGGAAGTTTCTTTTTTAAGTGACGTCGGTCAAAAACGAAATAGCAATCAAGATTATGCCCAGACCTTCCTAAATCAAAAAGGGTATTTGCTAGCGCTATTAGCTGACGGGATGGGAGGCCATCAAGCAGGCGATGTTGCCAGTCGCCAAACTGTTGAAGACATCGGCAAAAGTTGGGAAGCCACTGATATCGCAGATTGCGAACTAGCAACACGTTGGCTGATCAAAGTTATCCAACAAGAAAATAAAATGATCCACGAACTAGGTAAATCACAACCAGAATTAAGTGGAATGGGAACTACGATCGTAGCTGTTTGTGTGATTGGCGATCAATTCGCACTCGCACATGTGGGAGACAGTCGAATGTATCTATTGCGCGAACGTGAGCTGATCCAATTGACTGAAGACCATTCTTTAGTTAATGAATTAGTTAAAACTGGAGAAATTACACCAGAGATGGCGATCAATCATCCACGTAAAAATATTTTAACACGTTCGATTGGAATGCCTGGATTAGTCGATGTGGACGTAACAAGTCACTTTTTACGTGCACATGACTATTTACTATTATGTTCTGATGGCTTAACAAATATGTTATCAGATGCTGAAATCAAACAAATTATTGAAGATTATCCAACTATGAAAGAGCGTGTTGAAACTTTAGTTGAAGGCGCGAACTTTCGAGGAGGCCTTGATAATATTACAGCAATTTTGATTCATTATGGAGGTGAAGCACATGTTTGATATTGGCAAAACCTTCGATGATCGCTACCAGATTATTGGCAATATCGGTAGTGGTGGTATGGCAAATGTCTTTTTAGCGAAAGATTTGATTTTGGATCGTGAAGTGGCAGTCAAGGTCTTACGTTTTGACTTTCAAAATGATCAAAATGCCATTCGTCGCTTCCAACGAGAAGCACTAGCAGCTACTGAATTGGTTCATCCAAATATCGTATCGGTCTATGATGTGGGAGAGGAAAATAATCAACAATACCTTGTCATGGAATTTGTAAAAGGGATGGATCTGAAACGTTATATTCAAACCCAATCGCCAATTGCCTATGAAAAAGTTGTCGACATTATGGATCAAATTTTATCTGCGGTCACTTTAGCGCATGAACATCGTATTATTCATCGTGACTTAAAGCCGCAAAATATTTTGATCAATGAAGAAGGCGTTGTGAAGATCACAGATTTTGGGATCGCGATTGCCTTATCCGAAACGTCAATTACCCAAACCAACTCGATGTTAGGATCGGTGCATTATTTATCACCTGAACAAGCACGAGGTTCGATGGCCACTAGTCAATCAGATATCTATGCGATGGGAATCATTTTATTTGAGATGTTGACTGGAAGTGTTCCATTTGACGGCGAGTCAGCAGTCACGATTGCTTTAAAACATTTTCAAGATGAAATACCCTCTGTTCACCAATTTGATGGTGCGATCCCGCAAGCTTTGGAAAATGTCGTGTTAAAAGCAACTGCTAAAAATCCAGAAGATCGTTATAAAACAACACAAGAGATGCAAAATGATTTAAATACCGCATTATCTCCTGCACGAGCAAACGAAGCCAAATGGACACCGCTTCCTGAAGGACCACTAGTAGAAACTAAAGAGTTAGAACCTGTAGCGCCTATTCGTCCTGAAGTGGAGCAAGTTGCGGTCCAATCAGAACCAGAACACAAAGTAGAAGAACAACCCAACAAACCTACGAAGAAAAAACGTTGGTGGTTAAGTATTCCAATTATTGTATTGATCTTATGTTTGATCGGTGGGGTCTATTGGGTCGTAGCGAGAACCAATCAATCGATCGCAATTCCTGATGTAGCAAAACTAGACGAGACAGCAGCCATCAATAAATTGACACAAGCCGGTCTGACTGTTTCAAATTCTAGTAAAGAAATCGCTAGTGAAACGATCGAAGCTGGACAAGTCGTTAAAACGGACCCAGAAATTGGTGTTGAAGTGAAAAAAACAACGCCGATTACACTATATATCTCAACAGGAAAAGCCACTGTGAAGATGTTAGATTATGAAAATAAAACATTAGATGATGCCAAACAAACGCTACTTAATGCTGGATTTAAAAAGAAACATATTACGACTACTGAAGAATATAGTTCCGAGGTAGAAAAAGGTAAGATCATTTCGCAAACACCAGATGCAGATGAAGAAGTGGTAGCGGATGAAACGCAAGTGGAATTTGTGATCAGTAAGGGGCCTGAACCAGTGATGATGCCGGATTTAACTGGTCTGACTGAAACGCAAGCCTACCAAAGAATGGCAGCAAATGGTTTATCTGCAAATGGCTTGACGATGTCTGATGAAGTCTTTAGCGATCAACCAAAAGGTACGATCATCTCACAAACACCAGCTTATGGTGAAGATGTTTTACCAGGCGATACTAGTGTCACGTATGTCTTAAGTAAAGGTGTCGAAACAATCACGGTACCTGACGTGACGGGCAAAACCAAGTCAGATGCGGAAAAAGCATTAAAAGATGCTGGATTAACAAGTACTTCGACTGAGGAATACGATGATACTGTAGCTGAAGGAAAAGTAATTAGTATGACGCCAACTGGCGAAGTCGCAAAAGGCAGCCAAGTTGCTTTAGTGATTTCAAAAGGAAAAGAACCAGCTGACAAAACCTTTACAATCGACGTCAAAGGACAATTCGATACTAAAGGCGAAGCAAGTCAAACAATCACGGTATCAGTATCAGATGCGAATGCAACAAGTGGCCGACAAATCGATCAATACGTTCTTACCAAAGAGAATCCAACGTATAATCGTTCATTAACGATCACTGTTAAAGAAGGTCAAAAAGCTAAAATCACGATTACTCGTGATGGGAAAGAAGTAGTATCAAAAGAAGTTTCTCAAGCTTCAGATGGTCCGATTACGATTCCAAATTAAAGAAAATAGGTGTAGCTATAAGCAATAAGTTACTTCTAAAATAGTGTTTATTTGGTTTTTAGGGAGTGTGACAGAAATCTGTCGCACTCTCTTTTTGTAATTATTTGTCTAATCAAACACTTTGAAGTATAGTAAGAGAAACCTAAAGAACTTTTAAGGGAAAGTTTCATAAAAGGCCTTCTCCTTTTCTTTGTAAAAAAAATTCGTTATAATTAAGGTCAGTATTAGTCAAGGGAGGAACGGAGGATGGCTCAAAAAAACACATCTGATTTGATTGAAGCATATATTAAACAGATTTTAGAGACTAGTGAAATGATTGAAATCAAACGTGCCGAAATGGCAACATTATTCAATTGTGTTCCTTCTCAAATCAACTATGTCATCAACACTCGCTTTACCGTCCATCGAGGCTATATCGTTGAAAGTAAGCGTGGCGGGGGTGGATATATTCGTATTGAGAAAGTGCAACTGGCCACTTATCATCAGTTTCTAGAACATGTTGCTAAATTAATCGGAGATGAAGTTTCTGAAAAAGATGCACAAGCAATTTTACAAAAATTATATGAAGAAAAGATCTTAACCAAACGCGAAGGTAATTTGTTATTATCCACATTGTCTAAGCAAGCATTAGGGTCACTCGAAACAGAAAATCAACTACGCGCCTCCATGCTGATGGCAGTATTGGAGCGTCTAAGTTATGAAGATAGGAAGTGAATGTGATGGATGAATTATTCACACCAAAAGCACGTATCGTGCTAGAAATCGCACAAGAAGAAGCAAAATATTTTAAACATCAATCCGTTGGTTCAGAGCATTTACTTTTAGCACTGATTATTGAACAAGATGGTATTGCAGGAAAAGTTTTACGCGAAATGAATGTGACCGAACAAGATATTCGCGAAGAAATCGAGCATTTGACGGGTTATGGCTTGATGAAAATGTATCCTGAGAATGGATTTTTACCCTATTCTCCACGTGCCAGACAAATTTTTGCCTATGCTGGAGATGAATCAAAACGCTTAGGTTCTACCCAAATCGGTACCGAACATTTATTATTAGGATTACTGCGTGACGAAGAGATTTTAGCTTCTCGTATTGTCTTAAATTTAGGATTCAGTTTGGCAAAAATGCGCCAATTATTGAAGAAAAAAATGGGTATTTCTGAAAGTAGCAAAACGAGCAATAATCGTCGTCGCCAACGCAATACACAAGCCACTGAAGGGACACCTACGTTAGATACTTTGGCACGTGACTTAACAAAATTAGCACGTGAGCAAAAATTAGATCCAGTCGTAGGACGTCAAACTGAAGTCAAACGTTTGATCCAGATACTAAGTCGTCGTACGAAAAATAATCCGGTGTTAGTCGGTGAACCTGGTGTAGGGAAAACGGCGATCGCTGAAGGGTTAGCTCAAAAAATTATCAACGGAGAAGTGCCGCAAGATATGCAGCATAAACGTTTGATGATGTTAGATATGGGTGCATTGGTCGCTGGTACGAAATATCGTGGTGAATTTGAAGATCGTATGAAAAAAATTATTGATGAGATCTATCAAGATGGTCAAGTAATTTTATTTATCGATGAATTGCACACTTTGATTGGTGCTGGCGGAGCGGAAGGTGCAATCGATGCCTCAAATATTTTAAAACCTGCACTGGCCCGTGGGGAACTACAAACTATCGGCGCCACAACGCTTGATGAATACCAAAAATATATCGAAAAAGATGCTGCCTTAGAACGACGCTTTGCTCGGGTACAAGTTGACGAGCCTAGTGCTAAAGAAGCTGTGGAGATTTTAAAAGGATTGCGTCCACGCTATGAAGATCACCATGGTGTAGCAATCACTGATGAGGCGTTACAAGCAGCAGTTGATTTATCTGTTCGCTATTTGAATTCACGTCAATTACCCGATAAAGCAATCGATTTGATGGATGAAAGTGCCGCAAAAGTTCGACTAGATGAAGCTAAAGAGGCTTCTAAAACTGCTGTTTTGCAAGCCAAATTGGTAGAACTGATGGAGCAAAAAGAACAAGCTGTTCGTGATCAAGACTTTGATTTTGCAGCCTCTATTCGTAAAGAAGAAAAACGATTGAGTCAAGAACTAGCAGAATGGACATTGAAAGAAGCACAAGAAGCGACTCAAAAAGCTGAAAAAGTGACAGAAGAAGATGTTGCCGATGTGGTTTCACAATGGACAGGTATTCCGCTAAAACAATTGGAGAAAAAAGAAAGCGAACGCTTGTTGGAATTAGAAAAAGTCTTGCATCAACGAGTAATTGGTCAAGATGAAGCAGTGACAGCTGTTTCACGCTCTATCCGTCGTGCTCGTAGCGGACTGAAAGATCCAAATCGTCCAATCGGTTCGTTCATGTTCTTAGGACCTACTGGTGTTGGGAAGACTGAGTTAGCTAAAGCATTAGCAGCTGCTGTTTTTGGTAGCGAAGAAGCCATGATTCGTGTCGATATGTCAGAATACATGGAAAAATACAGTACCTCTCGTTTGATTGGTTCGCCTCCAGGATACGTAGGATATGATGAAGGTGGACAATTGACGGAAAAAGTACGAACAAAACCGTACTCAGTGATTTTATTAGATGAAATCGAAAAAGCCCATCCAGATGTATTCAATATTTTATTGCAAGTGTTGGATGATGGTCATTTAACAGACTCTAAAGGACGTAAAGTCGACTTTAGAAATACGATTTTGATCATGACCTCAAATATCGGCGCAACACAATTACGCGAAGAAAAAAATGTCGGATTTAATGTTGTCGATGCCACTAAAAATCACGAAGCGATGCAAAAACGAATCATGCAAGAACTAAAAATTGCTTACCGACCTGAATTTTTAAACCGTATCGATGAAACGGTAGTCTTCCGTTCATTAACGAAAGATGAAATTCAAGATATCGTGAAAATCATGAGTCAACCAGTAATCGCACGTCTAGCGCAACAAGGTGTACAGCTGAAAATTACGCCGGCTGCTTATGAAGTGATTGGAAAAGCTGGTTTTGACCCAGAATATGGTGCTAGACCAATTCGTCGGGCATTGCAAAAAGAAGTTGAAGATCGTTTGAGTGAAGCGTTGCTATCTAGTCAAATCAAATTATCTGATCATGTGACGATTGGTGCCAAACAAGGGAAAATCACATTAAGTGTTCGTAATCAAAAAACAAAAGAAAAACAAGCATTACAAGAAGCATAGTAAAAATGGGATGTGGCAGAGAGTTGTCACATCCCATTTTTATATAAAAATCACAAATCGATAGCGAAGGCTGTATAGCTGTAAAGTCGTTAAATAAAGCGATATAGAAATTATTTTTTTCTAATCAGCTTTTTTTTTACGATAGTTTGTGATAATATGAATTTGTTGAAAAGGAGGATGCTTCATGATCAAACTTATTGCTACAGTTGAATCGTTGGCACAAGCACACGCTATTTTGCCATACGTCGACTGTATTTATTTTGGGGAAGAAACGTACGGACTACGTTTGCCGAATTCATTTACACGTGATGAACAAAAGCAATTGATTGAGATGGCACATGCACAAGAAAAACAAGTGCTTATTGCTGTAAATGGGATCATGCATCCTGAAAAAATGGCACAAATTCCTGAATACCTAACATTTTTGGTCGAACAAAAGGCCGATCAAATCACATTAGGAGATCCGGGAATTATTTATCTGATGCGAAAACAACCAGCACTGGCATTACCATTTGTCTATGATGGTGAAACCATGGTTACAAGCGCACGTCAAATCAATTTTTGGGGTCGTAAAGGTGCAAAAGCAGCTGTTTTAGCACGTGAAGTACCCTTTAAAGAAATGCAGACGATGGCTACTACCCTTAAGATTCCAGTAGAAGTCTTAGTATATGGTGCTACTTGTATCCATCAATCAAAACGTCCTTTATTACAAAATTACTATCGCTTTACGAAACAAGATGAAGGAATCGACAGAAAGCAAGGCCTTTTTTTGTCCGAACCCAAAAAACCAGAAACACATTATTCGATTTTTGAAGATCAACATGGTACACATATTTTTGCCAATCATGATATCGCTCTAACGGGCGAATTACGTGATTTAGCTCAAGTAAGCTATGATACTTGGAAACTAGATGGGATTTATACACCAGGTGAAGCGTTTGTAGAAATCGTGAAAGCATATGATCAGGCACGTAAACAAATCGAACAAGGTGAATTCGCTGAAGAACAAGCACAGATGTTAGAACAAATCATTCGTGCACACCATCCTAAAGAGCGGACACTAGATCAAGGTTTTTTCCATTTAGAACCAGACGCAATCAAATAAGGAAGGGGAGTTTGACCATGCAAGTCAACACACCACTTAAACGTCCAGAAATTCTAGCACCTGCTGGAACATTAGAAAAATTAAAAACAGCGATTCACTACGGAGCGGATGCGGTCTACATTGGCGGTAATGCGTATGGCCTTCGTAGTCGCGCAGGGAACTTTACCTATGAACAAATGCAAGAAGGTGTCGCTTTTGCGAAAGCACACAATGCAAAAGTTTATGTCGCAGCCAATATGGTCACACATGAGGGCAATCAAGAAGGCGCGGGCGATTTTTTCCGTCAACTAAGAGATATCGGGATCTCAGCTGTTATCGTTTCCGATCCAGCCTTGATCGAGATTTGCGCAACTGAAGCACCAGGATTACCTATTCATTTATCCACACAGGCTTCAGCCACTAACGCAGAAACCTTAGAATTTTGGAAAGAAGAAGGTTTAGAGCGAATCGTTTTGGCGCGTGAAGTGTCGATGGCCGAAGTCGCTAAGATCCGTAAGCAAACAGATGTCGAAATAGAAGCCTTTATTCATGGCGCGATGTGTATTTCTTATTCTGGACGTTGTACGTTATCTAATCACATGTCGATGCGCGATGCCAATCGTGGGGGATGTTCGCAATCTTGTCGTTGGAAATACGAATTGTATGATCTACCTTTTGGGACGGAACGTCGAAGTTTTACAAAAAACGGGGCGGTTGCAGAAGAGTTTTCGATGAGTGCAGTTGATATGTCGATGATCGAGCATATTCCAGATTTGATTCAAAATGGGGTCGATAGTTTCAAGATCGAGGGCCGAATGAAATCGATCTATTACGTGTCGACAGTCGCAAACGTGTATAAAGCAGCAGTCGATAGTTATATGGCGGATCCTGAGCATTATGTGTGTAAACAAGAGTGGATCGATGAATTATGGAAAGTGGCCCAACGCGAACTTGCTACAGGTTTTTATTATCAAGTACCGTCTGATGAAGAACAATTATTTGGTGAACGTCGTAAAATTCCACAATATAAATTTATCGGTGAAGTTTTAGCCTATGATGAAGAAACAAAGATTGCAACGATTCGACAACGCAATCTATTTGAGGTCGGCGATGAAATCGAATTTTATGGTCCAAACTTCCACCATTTTGAACAAACAGTGGTCGCTATGAAAAATGAAGAAGGTGAAATGATCGATCGGGCACCTAATCCGATGATGATCTTAACTATGGAAGTAAATGAACCAGTAAATGTCGGCGATATGATCCGCAAAAAGAAATAAGCTGAAAAATCTCCTGATCTAAGGGAGATTTTTTATTTGGAGTAGGCTTGCTTGACGGAAAAAATAGAACATGATAGCGTTAGTCACAAAGAAGATGAAGGAAGTGGCCAAATGAGTCAAGTATATGATTATATTGTTATTGGAGGCGGAAGTGGCGGTATCGCTTCAGCAAATCGTGCTGCGATGCATGGTGCTAAAGTATTATTAGTTGAACCTAACGAATTAGGTGGAACGTGTGTCAATGTTGGTTGTGTACCAAAAAAAGTTATGTGGCAAGCAAGTGATATTTTAGAAACAATCAAACGTGATGCAATCGATTATGGTATCGAAGCAAAAGTAGACTCGTTTGATTTTAAAACGTTAGTCAAAAATCGTGAGGCCTATATCGAACGAATCCATGGATCTTATCAACGCGGTTTAGATCAAAATAAAGTGACTTTATTAAAAGGTTATGCACAGTTTGTGGATAACTCACATATTTCTGTGGATAATCAAATCTATGAAGGTAAACATATCCTGATTGCGACAGGTGGACATGCTAGTAAATTAGATATCCCAGGCGGCGAATTTGCGATTGACTCCAATGGTTTTTTTGCTCTAGAAGAATTACCGCAATCTGTTTTAGTGATCGGTGGCGGTTATATTGCGGCAGAACTAGCCGGTGTATTATATGGTCTAGGGAGCCAAGTAACTTGGGCTTATCGTAAAGAACGACCTTTGCGTAGTTTTGATGAAATGTTATCCACACAATTGATCAAGATCTATCAAGGAATGGGGATAGATACCCGTGCGTATCATGTACCTGAAAAAATCGAAAAAGTTAGCGATGGATATATCACGACTTTTGAAAATGGTAAAGAAGTACATGCACAAACAGTACTTTTTGCCGGTGGACGTAATCCGAATACGGCGAATTTAGGTTTGGAACATACAGATGTGACATTAAGCAAAAAAGGACATATCGAAGTTGATAAGTTTCAAGCAACAAAAGCCGAAACGATTTATTCAGTAGGCGATGTAACGGGAGCTGTAGAATTAACACCAGTAGCCATCGCTGCCGGTCGACGTTTATCTGAACGTTTATTCAATGGTCAAACTTTGATGCACTTAGAGTATGATTTTATTCCAACTGTCGTCTTTACCCATCCAACAATTGCGACGATCGGTTTTTCAGAAGCTGATGCTATCTCAAGATATGGTCAAGATGCAATCAAAATCTATCATTCTAAATTTACACCGATGTATTTTGCACTAGGTGACTATCGTCAACCTTGTGAGATGAAATTAGTCTGCTTAGGTAAAGAAGAAAAAATTATTGGACTACATGCCATCGGACGCGGAGTAGATGAAATGTTACAAGGGTTTGCAGTAGCGATCAAAATGGGGGCTACAAAAGCTGACTTTGACAACACAGTAGCAATCCATCCAACAGGCGCTGAAGAATTTGTTACTATGCGCTAAGTTGTGTTATATGAAAAAAATAGGGGATGACAGAAAGCTGTCATTCCCCTATCAGAAATAGAATAAATGGTGTTCCAGAAGTAACTCCTTCGGAAATAAGCCGCATCATGACCGAAATAGATGAATTCATTATCGGAATGATGCGGCTTATTTCTTAGAGCTGTTCATTTCTGTCGCAGTCTCAGTTTTAATTATGACGATTCAAAATGGTTTTCGTTAACGTGGTGAGCTGTGTTTTAGCAGGTGTTTCAGGCAAACTAGCAATTAATTTCAATGCCTTTTTAGTGTATTGTTCGGCATAGCTATAGGCTTGTTTTACACCATTTTGTTCTTGGACGATCTCCCAAACTTGTTGTTGATCTTCTATGGTCATCGCATTTTGTTTCATTAAAAGTGGCAAGAGGCGTTCGGGCGCTTGATTCAAACTAATAATCAACGGTAAAGAATACACACCTTGTTTCACATCATTTAAAACGGGTTTTCCAAGAACTTGTTCTTTTTGGGAATAATCTAAGCTGTCATCGATAATTTGAAATGCCATTCCAATGGCCATTCCGATATCACTAGCTTTTTTGGCAAAACGTTCACTCGTACCACTTTCGATTGCGCCAATACCACAACTGAGGGCGAATAATTCTGCTGTTTTTCCTGAGATAGTCTCTAAATATTCTTCCACCGTAATGGTGTAATGGTAACGATGATCCATTTGACCAAGTTCACCATTTAAAATTTTTTCCATACTATTTGAATGTAGTTGAAGACTTTTTAAAGAAGAAGCATAAGCGGACATTAGCTTAAAACAGGAAACAAATAAGTAATCACCGGCATAGACAGCTGTCGCATTTCCAAAATGAGATCGGATACTTGAAGTTCCCCGTCTTACTTCCGCTTCATCGACAATATCATCATGAATCAAAGTTGCAGTATGAAGGAGTTCGATAGAAGCTGCGATCGCAATCGCTTTATCACGATTTTGGTCGGGACCAAATGTTGCAAAAAGCAATTGATAGGCAGGACGGAGTAATTTACCACCTGATTCGATCATTGTTAAAATTGCTTGTTCGACCTCTTTATTTGTTAACTTAATAGAAGATTCCATTAAGGTACGTGTAGCTTTTAGTTCTGTTTGAAGTGTGGGATACTCTGCCCACAAAGGATGAAGTTTCATCGGCTTGCTCCTTTGTTACATTTGATCCGTAAACCAATGGGTATTGGTTTGCCGTTCGTAATCTTGTTGGAATTTTTTTAATGTTTCAACACGTTGTAATAAGAAATTTGCTGCGATCCCAATCGCGATCCCAGATAAGATACCAAGAAAAGATAAAACCGGTAGATAAAGCATTACAGTCCAAGATTTAGCGATCAAAGAGGCCATGACTAGCTGGCCGACGTTATGCATAAAGCCACCAGTGGCACTAATACCAACGATACTAACTCGTTTTGGACCTAGTTGTTTGACTAAAAGCATGCCAAAATAACTTAATAAGGCACCACTCATACTATATAAAAAGGTAGAAAGTGTCCCTCCCAGTAATGTAGTCAAAAATAATCTCAACCACAAGAGTAAAAAACTATCTCGTTTTGGCATAGCAAAAATAGCGATAATCGTAATTAAATTAGCAAGACCAAGTTTTGCTCCAGGAGCAAAACCAAAAGGGTAAGGGATCATATTTTCAAGAATCCCCAGGACTACACCTTGAGCTACAAGAAGCGAGATAAACATCAATTTGCGTAAACGAGAAGGGAACATAAGCAAGGCGATCAATAAATCAATTCGCCGTCGTCACCTCCTGTAGAAGATTGGATGTCGATCACTAATTTGTGCGGTAAACAGACGATCGATTCACCTTTTTTAGAGATCCAACCACGACGAACACAAATCAAGTCTCCACAATCCGTATCTTTAACGCGAATTTTACCATCGGCGACTTCGATCAAGTTATAATCTCCATCTTTATCTTTATACATATAGGTATAGCTTTTTTTATCATCCGCTAGATCAAAGGTTTTGATTTCTTTACCATCTACTCGTAAAACGGCAATCGTTTGATTGGTGGCACTATCTACATGACCTTGTTGGTAACCAAAAATGGCTAAAGGCAAAAAGGAGCATAGGATCAAAAAGAAAATAATGACAACGTCTAGTGGTTTCATTCGACTTTGTTTGATCAAGGTTTTTAGTTTCATGTTGGACTCCTTTCTTCATCTTTGTGTTTATCATATCATATCTTTATAAAAAGGCTGGAGAAGTTTTTCCTCCCCAGCCTTTACGTTTATTTTTGTCCGTACATGGATCTTGGTGTTCCGTACCACCATTTACCTAATGTTTTTTGTAACCATGGAATTACCCAACGATCTAATCCGACAGCACGACCAGAACCGTTCATTAAAGCAAATGCTACTGGTAAGAACCAAATGTTTGTCCAATAGAACATTCCTGACATACAGAATGTTAAAACGAGTACAATCGTAGTTGCACTGAACAACCAAGTGAATAGACCTGCCATTAGAGCTAGTGCAATTCCGATTTCAACGAATACCATCATTTTTTGGAAGAACATCGCTACTTCCATATTTGGCATAATGAATTTCATGATACTCATAAACCAATCTGGTGATTTTTCAATGACAGCCATTGGTTGCTCGCCATAAGCATAGCTCAAACCAAAATGAGCTACTTGAGTTGCCGTTTCGGCCGTTGCTGTCGCACCGGCACCACTAGCCCCGCTTGTTGCTTCAGCTGCTTGAGAAGCTCCACTTGCGACATCAGCGACTGATTGATAATCCCAAGTCCAAGGGAACACGCTGTTTCCAGTAAACCAAGAACCTTCACCAAACCACGTGCCAGGTTTTAGCCATTGACCATCACCGACAATTTTTTTGAAAGCTTCAATGAACCAAACCAATCCATAAAATACACGAAGAGGAACAGACCATAATACATTCCCATAACGTGAAGAGTGTCCGCGTGTGACATTGCGGTCATCTTTAATGTGGAAGAATTCATGCATTAGATATTGGAACATATAATAACCAGAGCGGATATCAAAGAAATATTTCAAGTTCACAACATGCTTCATTACGATTGCTAAGAAACCACTTAAATGTATTTTATCAAATAAGTTCGCAACACCCCATTTAGAACCAATCGAAACCATAAATCCTTGATAATTCCCTTTGAATTTATGTTTTTCACTTCCTTTAACGGAAGCAACGATATTCGCTGCAGCAGTATGTCCCGTTTGTTCAGCTGCTTGCACGATTTGCGGTGTTGGTGTATTTGGAAACTCTTCATAATAGACTAAGTCACCAATGACATAGATATTTTTATCTTCGTAACCTTTTGCTTCCATATATTCATTTGCAATCAAGCGATTGCCTCGAGCAGCTTCTAGCCCAAAGTCAGCAGCATCTGAAGTTGCTTTGACACCAGCAGTCCAAATCAAAGTATGCGTTGGAATCACTGAACCATCTTTTAGTTTGATATGATCTTTTGCCACTTCAACGATCGGTGCATTTAATACAAGATTAACATTTTTCTTTTTCAAGTAACGTTCAGCTTTGGTTGCATCGTTACGATCTAACATATTTAAAATCGTTGGCATTGCTTCGACCACTTTTAAATTGAATTCACTTGGATCTAATTTGTATTCTTTAGCTAAGCGATCTTTCCAATCGATTAATTCTCCGATCATTTCGATACCCGTAAATCCAGAACCACAAACAACGAACGTTAACATTGCTTTACGAACTGTTGCATCAGGCTCGATAGCCGCTTTCGCTACTGTTTTTTCGATATGTTCACGAATTTTGACGGCATTTTCAAATGACCATAACGTAAAGCCGTTTTCTTTCACACCCGGTGTGCCAAAATCATTTGGTTCGCCACCCATACCTAAAACTACATAATCAAAAGGATAATTGCCTAACTTGGTTTTCACGACTTTTTTTTCTTTGTCTATTGCCGTCACCGTATCAGTAACTAATTGTACATTTTTCTTACGTGCAAATAAACGCTGTAAATCATATTGGATTGCATCAGGCTCGACACGTCCACCGGCAACTTCATGAAGTTCAGTCATCATTGTATGATAAGAATGACGATCAATTAATGTAATGGCTACGTCTGGGTCTTTTTTGAATTTTTTAGCCATGAATTTAGTAGCAGCTACTCCGGCGTATCCGGCACCGACGACAACGATGTTCGTCTTAGTCATAATTTTTCTCTCTCCTTAAGTATTCAATTAGTAAAATATGCAGTATAATTGCTATTTTTTCTATAGTATAAATTGTTTTTTTGTATTTGTCTAACAACTTTTATAATTTTTTCACAAATATGAGAAAAAGCTTATTTGTGAATATTGATTTTTGGAAACGATTGACAGGGCAATGTAAACGTATTATAATGTTAAAGTAATCACAAACTATAAAAAATAACCGATTAAAGGGTGGGGAAAGAATGAAAACAAAAAAAATTGTTACAGGTCTCACGATGTTAGCACTATCTACCATCGCATTAGGTGCTTGTACCGCAGACAAAACAGATGATACAAAAACAAGCAGCACAGCTAGCTCTTCTATGACGTCATCATCAACTACAAGTTCTTCAACAGCATCTTCTACTACTGAAGAAGCAAAAGGAATGGATTTAAAAGATGGTACGTATACATTGAAAGAAAAAAATGATAGCAATGGCTATCATGCGGAATTTAAAATCGTCGTTAAAGATGGAAAAATTACAGAATCTGATATGGATTACCTAGATAAAGATGGTAAGTCTAAAAAAGATGACACAGAATACAATGAAAAAATGACAGCTAAATCAGGAATTGGACCAAAAGAATATTTAGAACAATTCAATTCAGCGTTAGTTTCTAAACAAGATCCAAGTTCAATCGATGTGGTTACTGGTGCAACACATAGCTTCCATGACTTCCAAAACTATGCACAACAATTGATCCAAGCTGCACGTATCGGGGATACAGATACAATCGAAATAGACAATGGTGCACCACTTAAAGATGGTACGTACACATTGAAAGAAAAAAATGACAGCAATGGCTATCATGCGGACTTCTCGATCGTTGTCAAAGATGGTAAGATCACAGAGTCAAACTTTGACTATTTGGATAAAGACGGCAAGTCTAAGAAAGATGACACAGAATACAATGAAAAAATGGAAGCTAAATCAGGAATTGGACCAAAAGAATATATTGCAAAATTCAATGAAGAGTTAGTTTCTGAAATGAGTAAAGAAGATGGAAATCCAGGAAACATTGATGTCGTGACTGGTGCAACACATAGTTTCCATTCATTCGTATTGTATGCTGAACAATTGATCAATGCCGCTCAAAAAGGTGATACAAAAACAATTGAAGTCGACAACTACGTAGAAAGCAAATAGACCTTCTATTAAAATAGTAAGATGAAAAAAACTTGATGTGGGCAACTGCGTCAAGTTTTTCTTCTGTTTTTAAGTAGCTTTAGTATAATAGAACACAAGACAATAGAAAGGAACGAAAAGCGATGAGAAAATCTTGGCTTATTTTAGGGTTAGCACTAATGACAGTCGGATTAAGTGCTTGTCAGACAAACGATCAAACAACAAGTAGCACCCAGACAAGCACAACGAGCCGAAAGTTACGATCAGAACCATATATGCAAGAAAAATTTCTTTTAGGTACATATGTAAAGATTCGCATCTATGATGAAGGAAAAGAAGACGTGCTTAAACCTGCTTTTGCACGTGTAGAAAAACTGGGAGATCAGATCACAATCAATCAAAGTGGTTCTGAGATCGATGCAATTAATGAAAAAGCGGGGATCGAACCAGTAAAAGTATCTGATGATATTTATGATCTTGTCAAACAAGCATACGA
This sequence comes from Enterococcus bulliens, assembly GCF_053761865.1. Taxonomy (NCBI): domain Bacteria; kingdom Bacillati; phylum Bacillota; class Bacilli; order Lactobacillales; family Enterococcaceae; genus Enterococcus; species Enterococcus bulliens. Next base: position 115,285 of record NZ_JBSMXK010000001.1, on the reverse strand, counting down.
TTATAGCGTGAAATCTGATGGTGGATTCAATCTCGTAATTGGAGCAATCACGCAATTATGGCGTATTGGTTTTGATGATGCACGCAAACCTGCGCAATCTGAGATCGATCAAGCACTAAAATTAGTTGATTACCACAAAGTAAAATTAAATGATCAAGATAAGACGGTCTATCTAGAAGAAAAAGGAATGATCATGGATCTTGGTGCAATCGCTAAAGGGTATATTACAGATGAAGTCGTAAAAGTATTAAAAGATAATGGTGTTACGACCGCAATTGTCGATTTAGGTGGAAATGTTTTCGTGCTAGGAAATAGTCCTAGAGGAGAAGACGAGCCTTGGACGATCGGTATCCAAGATCCTAATACGGCACGTGGTAATGTCTTAGGAACAGTAAAAGAATCAAACAAGACGGTAGTCACTTCAGGAATTTATGAACGCTACTTGGATGTAGATGGTCAACGTTACCACCATATTTTTGATACTAAAACGGGTTATCCTTATGATAATGACGTAGCTAGTGTGTCGGTAATCACGGATAAATCGATCGACGGCGATGGATTAACGACTGTAGCTTTTGATAAAGGTGTCAAAGAAGGATTGAAGTATATCGAAGAACAGACCCCGAAAGGTACTGACGCGATCTTCGTCACTAAAGAAGGTGTCGTCTATATTACAGATGGGATCAAAGGTAATTTTGAATTAGGCGGCGATTCTGGTTTTACGATGGGGAATCGAGCAGATCTAAAATAGGAGGAGAGAGATGCGACCGTTAACGTTACGCACCTTTTTAGAAGTCGTAGAAATCCAAACAAAAATCGCAAGTTTTTTCCCATTTATTATTGGTGTATTATTCGCTAGTACGTATTTCAAACAGTTCCATTTTGGATACACGTTATTCTTTTTTATTGGGATGTTGCTATTTGATATGACTACGACAGCAATCAACAATTACATGGATTATACGAAAGCGAAGTCTACTAGTTATAAATACGAACAAAATGTCATCGGCAAAGAGCAACTCGATCCGACTACGATTCGCCATTTGATTTTTTTTATGATGGGATTATCAGCGATTGTTGGGTTTAGTTTGAGTATTTTGACAGGATGGTTTGTGTTTGTTTTTGGTGGATTGATGTGCTTGGTAGGTATTTTTTATACATTCGGACCACTTCCCTTATCGCGAATGCCTTTAGGAGAACTATTTAGTGGAGTGACGATGGGGCTAGGGATTTTTGCCATCGTTGTGTATTTAAATACGTTTACAGACCAGGTCTTTTTCTTATCTTTTCAATTTTCAACAGGAATGTTCTTATTGAATGGAAATGTCTGGCAAATTTTAGCGATGATTTGGGCAGCGTTACCGTTGATGTTCACGATTGCCGATATCATGTTAGCTAATAACTTACGCGATTTTGAGACGGATATCGAAAACCAACGTTACACATTGGTCTATCATATCCAAAAAAAACCAGCGTTGCGCTTGTTTCAGCTTTTGATGTATAGCTGTTATCTAGTTATTTTGATCGGTTGGCCATTTGGCATTTTTTCATGGGAACAACTTTTGGTCTTTTTGACCTTGCCGATTGTACACAAGCATTTGATGAACCATAAAAAACAAGTTGATCAATCGCAAAGCTTTGGTTATGCTATCAAAAATATGATTTTATTCAATAGCGCATATGCATTAACGTTTGTACTAACATTGATCTTACGTTAAAAAAAGGCTGTGACAGAAGTGGGCAGCTCTAAGAAATAAGCCGTATCATTCCTATGATAGATTCATCTATTTGGGTCATGATGCGGCTTATTTTTCGAAGGAGCTACTTCTGGAACACCGTTTATTCGATCTTTAGAGGCTGTGACAGCATTTTGTCACAGCTTCTTTTTCTTTAAAAATATTTTTCAATATGGGTCAGACTGATCTCACCTGAAGACAACTTGAATTGTTTAGTCGGTGTATCGACTACTAATTCTCCCGTTTCAGTGATTTCTCTTGCAATACCTGTATATTGAGTTTGTTGTTTAGTAAATGAAACTTCGCGATTTAAAACCAGCGATTTTTGACGATAGATTTTCATGTAACTTTGATCTGAAAGACTATCAAGTAACTCGAAAAAGTTTTTCCAAACCAGTTGGATCAACTGATTACGAGTAGTTGTGGCTGTTTGATTGTTAAAGATTGAACGCGCTTTTTGCGCGATTTCTTTGGGAAAATCAGCTGGATCGATCGAAAAATTGATGCCGATCCCAATTGTGACACTACTGATTTGTCCAGTCTCAATGTCGCTAGTAGCTTCGGATAAAATCCCACAAATTTTTTTGCCATCTAGATAAATATCGTTGACCCACTTGATTTCACAAGACACTCCAGCTAATTCATCGATGGCCAGTGCTAAAGCTACAGCCGCAATTAACGTATACTGAGGCAATTCTTCAAATGTTTGATGCGGCTCGATTAATAGGCTCATATAAATTTGGCCTTCAGGAGAAAAGAAGGGACGATTAAAGCGTCCGTGACCACCATCTTGAGCTTCTGAAACAAATAGCGCTGGTGTTTGAACATGTGAAAGTAAGCCGTTTTTGGCATCGTTCATCGTGGAATCAGTCGATTTTTTCAAGTAGATTTGTGTACTAGGCAATGCCTCACAGCTCATTTCATTTGGCTCTAAAACATCCGACTGTCTATAAAGGTAGCCGGTTTTTAAATGTTCAAAGCGATAGCCTTCTTTTTCTAGCTCACGAATTGCTTTCCAAATCGAAGTGCGTGATAGATCAAGTAACTGGGCAAGCTTTTCTCCCGAAAAGACAGTATCGGGTGCTTGTTTCATCACTTCTAAGATTTTGGTTTTTGTACTCACATGACTCATCCTTTTTTGTATAGTTGTTTCATAGTATAAAGAAGTCTGGAGTGGCTGTCTATTGTAGGAAATAATCAAGATGAAAAGACAATAGTTTTTCCTTGACTTTTTCTGAAAATATCTGTATAGTTAATAGAGCAAAAACTATCGCAAGTGCAGGGAGCAGAAACGATCTATTGTCCGTTTCGGCCGTAGGATAAGGAGCAAAAGTAGAAAACTTCATTTAACGAAGGGAATCTATTTTTGGTTTTTTTTTGTCCTAAACCCGTAAAAAATGTTCTTTGTCACTAAATTTTAATTTTTGTAATAAAAATGTAAAATTTATGATAGCTATTTTGAAAGAAATTTTAGAGGGGTGAAGAGCTTGGCTGGACACGTAGTAAAATACGGAAAGCACCGCGAACGTAGAAGTTTCGCACGGATCAGTGAAGTATTGGAATTACCGAATTTGATTGAGATTCAAACTGACTCTTATCAATGGTTTTTAGATGAAGGATTAAGAGAAATGTTTGAAGACATTTTGCCGATTGATGATTTTAATGGAAACTTATCACTTGAATTTGTCGACTATGAATTGAAAACACCGAAATATACGGTGGAAGAAGCACGCGCACATGATGCAAACTACTCTGCACCTTTACACGTAACGTTACGTTTAACAAACCGTGAAACAGGCGAGATCAAAGCTCAAGAAGTATTCTTTGGCGATTTCCCATTAATGACAGAGCAAGGAACATTCATCATCAATGGTGCGGAACGTGTTATCGTTTCTCAATTGGTTCGTTCTCCGGGAGTTTATTTCCACGGAAAAGTAGATAAAAATGGTAAAGAAGGTTTTGGATCAACTGTGATCCCTAACCGTGGCGCATGGTTAGAGATGGAAACTGATGCCAAAGATATTTCATATGTACGTATCGACCGTACACGTAAAATTCCTTTGACGGTATTGGTTCGTGCATTAGGTTTTGGTTCTGACGATACGATTTTTGAGATTTTTGGTGAAAGTGAGTCTTTACGTAACACGATCGAAAAAGATTTACACAAAAATGCAAGTGATTCTCGTACTGAAGAAGGACTAAAAGATGTTTATGAACGTCTACGTCCAGGTGAGCCAAAAACTGCGGATAGTTCTCGTAACTTGCTAAATGCTCGTTTCTTTGACCCACGTCGTTATGATTTAGCAGCTGTTGGTCGTTATAAAGTGAACAAGAAACTAGATCTACGCACACGCTTGCTAAACTTAACTTTAGCAGAAACCTTAGTTGATCCTGAAACAGGTGAGATCTTAGTTGAAAAAGGAACTGTGATCACACATCAAATCATGGATGAATTTTTAGGTGAGCAATTAGTCAATGGTTTAAACTCAGTAACATACTATCCTTCAGAAGATGGTGTTGTGACTGATCCAATGACAGTTCAAGTCATCAAAGTCTTTTCACCACTAGATCCTGAGCGTGAAGTGACAGTGATCGGTAATGGTTATCCAACAGACGAAGTACGCACAGTACGTCCTGCAGATATCATTGCCTCAATGAGCTATTTCTTCAACTTAATGGAAAATATCGGAAACGTAGATGATATCGATCATCTAGGAAACCGTCGTATCCGTTCAGTTGGTGAATTATTGCAAAACCAATTTAGAATCGGTTTAGCCCGTATGGAACGTGTAGTACGTGAACGTATGTCGATCCAAGACACGGAAACACTAACACCACAACAATTGATCAATATTCGTCCAGTAGTGGCAAGTATCAAAGAATTCTTTGGTTCTTCTCAGTTGTCACAGTTCATGGATCAAACCAATCCGTTAGGTGAGCTGACACACAAACGTCGTCTATCAGCCTTAGGACCTGGTGGATTGACTCGTGACCGCGCTGGTTATGAAGTCCGAGACGTACATTATTCTCACTATGGGCGTATGTGTCCGATTGAAACACCTGAGGGACCAAATATCGGGTTAATCAATAGTTTGGCTTCATACGCGAAAGTTAATAAATACGGATTTATCGAAACACCTTACCGTCGTGTAGACCGTGAAACAGGTCGTGTAACTGATCAAATCGATTATTTAACAGCAGACATCGAGGATCATTATGTTGTAGCCCAAGCGAACAGTCTTTTAAATGAAGATGGTACGTTTACAAACGATGTCGTAATGGCTCGTGCAACAAGTGAAAACTTAGAGATCTCAATTGATAAAATCGATTATATGGACGTATCACCTAAACAAGTAGTTGCCGTTGCGACAGCATGTATTCCTTTCTTGGAAAACGATGACTCCAACCGTGCCCTGATGGGTGCCAACATGCAGCGTCAAGCTGTTCCATTGATCAATCCTAAATCTCCATGGGTCGGAACTGGTATGGAATACAAATCAGCGCATGACTCAGGTGCTGCTTTACTATGTAAACATGATGGAATCGTCGAATACGTGGATGCGAAAGAAATTCGTGTTCGTCGTGACAATGGTACTTTAGATACGTACTCAGTAACAAAATTCCGTCGTTCAAACTCAGGTACAAGTTATAACCAACGTCCACTTGTTTTTTTACATGAAAAAGTAGAAGCTGGGGATACATTAGCTGATGGACCATCGATGGAAAACGGTGAAATGGCATTAGGTCAAAACGTTCTTGTAGCCTTCATGACTTGGGAAGGGTATAACTACGAGGATGCGGTTATCATGAGTCGTCGTCTTGTGAAAGATGATGTCTATACTTCAGTCCACATTGAAGAATATGAATCAGAAGCACGTGATACAAAATTAGGACCTGAAGAAATCACTCGCGAGATTCCAAACGTTGGTGAAGACGCATTGAAACACTTAGACGAAATGGGGATTATCCGCATTGGTGCTGAAGTAAAAGATGGCGATTTATTAGTTGGGAAAGTCACTCCTAAAGGGGTAACTGAACTTTCAGCTGAAGAACGCTTGTTGCATGCGATCTTTGGTGAAAAAGCGCGTGAAGTACGCGATACATCATTACGTGTTCCTCACGGTGGTGGCGGGATCATCCATGATGTGAAGATCTTTACCCGTGAAGCTGGCGATGAATTATCACCAGGTGTCAATATGTTAGTTCGTGTTTATATCGTTCAAAAACGTAAAATTCACGAAGGAGATAAAATGGCCGGACGTCACGGAAATAAAGGGGTAGTTTCACGCATCATGCCTGAAGAAGATATGCCTTTCTTACCAGACGGTACACCAGTCGATATCATGTTGAACCCACTTGGGGTACCATCACGGATGAATATCGGACAAGTATTAGAATTGCATTTAGGAATGGCTGCCCGTCAATTAGGTATCCACGTAGCAACTCCAGTATTTGATGGTGCATCAGATGAGGACGTATGGGAAACTGTACGTGAAGCGGGTATGGCTCGTGACGCGAAAACAGTTCTTTATGATGGACGCTCAGGTGAACCATTCGATGGACGTATTTCAGTCGGCGTCATGTATATGATCAAATTGGCCCACATGGTTGATGACAAATTACATGCTCGTTCGATCGGACCTTACTCATTAGTAACGCAACAACCACTTGGAGGGAAAGCTCAATTTGGTGGACAACGTTTTGGTGAGATGGAGGTATGGGCACTTGAAGCTTACGGTGCGGCATATACTTTACAAGAAATCTTAACGTACAAATCCGATGACGTGGTTGGTCGTGTGAAAACATACGAAGCGATCGTTAAAGGTGAACCAATTCCAAAACCTGGTGTTCCAGAATCATTCCGCGTATTAGTAAAAGAATTACAATCATTAGGACTTGATATGCGTGTATTAGATATCGAAGATCAAGAAATCGAATTGCGTGACATGGACGATGAAGATGATGATTTACTAACTGTGGATGCGTTGACAAAATACGCTGAACAACAAAGTGCAAAAGATGCACAACATCAAAAACCAACTGTCTTACCTCGTGATGAAGAAGCAGTAAAAAACCCGTTAGATTAAAAAGTAGTCACTTTGCTTAGCAAAGTGACCTACTTGTTTGATTCAGCCGTGAAATGAAATGGAGGGAACCCCTTTTGATCGATGTAAATAAATTCGAAAGTATGCAAATCGGTTTAGCTTCTCCAGAAAAAATCAGAAGCTGGTCTTATGGTGAAGTAAAAAAACCTGAGACTATTAACTATCGTACTTTAAAACCTGAACGTGAAGGTCTATTCGACGAGCGTATTTTTGGTCCTACAAAAGATTGGGAATGTGCTTGTGGAAAATACAAACGTATCCGTTATAAAGGAATCGTTTGTGACCGTTGTGGCGTAGAAGTCACTCGTTCAAAAGTTCGTCGTGAACGTATGGGTCACATCGAACTAGCAGCACCTGTTTCACATATCTGGTACTTTAAAGGAATTCCTTCACGCATGGGTCTTGTATTAGACATGAGCCCTCGTGCCTTAGAAGAAGTCATTTATTTTGCCTCATATGTTGTAATCGATGCTGGAAATACTAGCTTAGAGAAAAAACAATTATTGACTGAACGCGAATACCGCGAAAAACGTGCACAATATGGTCAAGAATTCAATGCTGCGATGGGTGCTGAAGCAATCCGTCAATTGTTGGAAACTGTTGATCTTGATGGTGAAGTTGTTGAATTAAAAGAAGAATTGAAAACTGCTTCAGGTCAAAAACGGACACGTGCGATTCGTCGTCTAGATATTTTAGAAGCTTTCCGTGCTTCTGGCAACAAACCAAGTTGGATGGTAATGGATGTTATTCCTGTTATTCCTCCAGATCTACGTCCGATGGTTCAATTAGAAGGTGGTCGTTTTGCGACTTCTGATTTAAATGATCTATACCGTCGTGTGATCAACCGTAACAATCGTTTGAAACGTTTATTAGACTTAAACGCGCCAAATATCATTGTTCAAAATGAAAAACGCATGTTGCAAGAAGCTGTTGACGCGTTGATCGATAATGGTCGTCGTGGCCGTCCAGTGACTGGACCAGGTAACCGTCCATTGAAATCTCTTTCTCATATGTTGAAAGGGAAACAAGGTCGTTTCCGTCAAAACTTACTTGGTAAACGTGTCGATTACTCTGGTCGTTCAGTAATCGTAGTAGGACCATTCTTAAAAATGTATCAATGTGGATTACCTAAAGAAATGGCAATCGAGTTATTTAAACCATTTGTGATGCGCGAGTTAGTTCAACGCGAACTTGCATCAAACATCAAAAATGCAAAACGTAAGATCGAACGCCAAGAAGATGAAGTTTGGGACGTTTTAGAAGACGTCATCAGAGAGCATCCAGTACTGTTGAACCGGGCACCTACGCTTCACCGTTTAGGTATCCAAGCCTTTGAACCAGTTTTAGTTGAAGGTCGTGCGATCCGCTTGCATCCACTTGTTTGTGAAGCGTACAATGCCGATTTCGATGGAGACCAAATGGCTGTTCACGTACCATTAAATGAAGAAGCACAAGCAGAAGCGCGTATGTTGATGCTTGCGGCTCAAAATATCTTGAACCCTAAAGATGGTAAACCAGTTGTAACGCCTTCTCAGGATATGGTATTAGGAAACTATTACTTAACAATGGAAGAATCTGATCGCGAAGGCGAAGGCATGATCTTCCGTGATATGGATGAAGCAGTGACTGCATGGCGCAATGGCTACGTGCATTTACATTCACGTATTGCTGTAAATCCTAAAACTTTAGGTGACAAACCATTTACTGAAGAACAACGCAATAAATTAATGGTAACTACTGTTGGTAAGATTATCTTTAACTCAATCATGCCACCAGAATTCCCTTATTTAAATGAACCTACTGATTTCAACTTGACAGTTCAAACACCTGACAAATACTTTGTCGGTGCTGGAACAGATATCCCAACATTTATCAAAGAACAAGAACTTGTGGGACCATTCAAGAAGAAAAATCTAGGAAATATCATCGCTGAAGTCTTCAAACGTTTTAAAGTAACCGAAACGTCTCACATGCTTGACCGTATGAAAGACTTAGGGTACAAACATTCTACAACTGCTGGGATCACAGTAGGGATTGCGGATATCATGGTCTTACATGAGAAGCAAGAAATTATTGAAGAAGCCCATCATCAAGTAGAAGTGATTACGAAACAATTCCGTCGTGGTTTGATTACAGACGATGAACGTTATGAACGCGTAATTGCGGTTTGGAATGGCGCTAAAGATCAAATCCAACAAAAACTGATGGAATCTTTAGATGCGAAAAATCCAATCTTCATGATGTCAGATTCTGGAGCCCGTGGTAACATCTCCAACTTTACTCAGCTTGCTGGTATGCGTGGATTGATGGCCGCTCCGAATGGTCGAATCATGGAGTTACCGATCATCTCAAACTTCCGTGAAGGACTAACTGTTTTAGAGATGTTTATCTCTACCCATGGAGCACGTAAAGGAATGACCGATACTGCCTTAAAGACTGCCGATTCAGGTTACTTGACTCGTCGTCTAGTAGACGTTGCCCAAGATGTGATCATCCGTGAAGACGATTGTGGAACTGATCGTGGTTTAGATATTCGTGCGATTACTGAAGGTAACGAAATCATCGAATCACTAGAAGAGCGTTTAATTGGTCGTTACACACGTAAAGCTGTTTTAGATCCTGAAACAGGTGCGATTATCGTGGGTACAAACGAATTAATCACTGAAGATCTTGCAAAACAAATCATCGAAGCAGGAATCGAAATGGTATCGATCCGTTCGGTATTTACATGTAATACAAAACACGGTGTATGTAAACATTGCTATGGTCGTAACTTAGCGACTGGTGCTCAAGTTGAAGTTGGTGAAGCAGTTGGAACGATCGCTGCCCAATCAATCGGTGAACCTGGTACACAGTTAACAATGCGTACATTCCATACCGGTGGGGTTGCCGGGGACGATATTACTCAAGGGCTTCCTCGTGTCCAAGAAATCTTTGAAGCACGTAATCCTAAAGGGCAAGCGGTCATCACTGAAGTTACTGGTGACGTAATCGACATCTCTGAAGATTCTGCTACACGTACAAAAGAAGTAACGATCAAAGGTCAAACAGATACTCGTACGTATACTGTACCATTTACAGCACGTATGAAAGTAGTGGAAGGCGACATGATTCATCGTGGTGCACCACTTACTGAAGGTTCGATCGATCCAAAACAATTGTTACAAGTTCGTGATGTATTATCAGTTGAAAATTATCTATTGCGTGAAGTACAACGTGTATACCGTATGCAAGGGGTAGAAATCGGCGATAAACATATCGAAGTAATGGTTCGTCAAATGTTACGTAAAGTTCGCGTGATGGATCCAGGTGATACAGATATCTTACCAGGAACATTATTAGATATCGCTGACTTTAAAGATCGTAACTACGAAACATTAGTAGCAGGTGGCGTACCAGCCACTGCGCGTCCAGTGTTACTAGGAATTACCAAAGCATCATTAGAAACAAATAGTTTCTTATCTGCTGCGTCATTCCAAGAAACAACTCGTGTATTAACAGATGCTGCGATCCGTGGTAAAAAAGATCCATTACTTGGATTGAAAGAAAATGTTATCATCGGGAAAATTATTCCTGCTGGTACTGGTATGGCTCGTTACCGTAACATGGAGCCAAAAGAAGTATCAGTCGTAAGCGAAAATGTCTACAGTATCTCTGATATTGAAGCACAAATGGCTGTCGAAGATGCATTGGCAAACAATCAAGAAGTATAATCAAAAATGAAGCTGTGTCAGAAATGGACAGCTAAATGAAATAAGCCGAATAATTCCGATAATAGCTTTGTCTATTTCGGTTATTATTCGGCTTTTTTTGAAAATACTATTTCGGGAATGCTGTTTATTTGATTTTTCGGTGATGTGACAGATTTTTGTCACATCACCTTTTTTATGTGGAACGAGTCGTAGGGGATTGTTTTGCGATGCGTTTGATCAACGTTTCAAAAGAATCGATAGAGCCTTCAGGTTGATGTACACGTTTACGATAAGTAGTCGGAGCTTCATTAGTATAGCGATGAAAAGCACGACTAAATGAAACCAAACTAGAGAACCCGACAGCTTCACTGATGCTTTCAACACTTTGATCGGTATTGATTAGTAAAAAAGCAGCTTGATTGATCCGAATACTCATCAACCATTGTTGGATCGTCATATTCATCTCTTTTTTGAATTGACGTGAAAGATGACTACGATTGACAGCTAGAGTTGCAGCCAATTGTTGGATTGAGATCGTTTGATACTCTTCCTTGATCAATTGGATCACTTATAAGATCAGAGGAGATACTTTTTGAGCAATATTCGGCTCAGAATTGACCGCATCTTGTACAAAGAGAGCTAAAAAGCGATAGGTCAGTTCGGTGAGCTTCAATTCTTGGATCAAGTCACTATGATCTAATTCTAAACATGCTTGGATCGTACTGATATAGGGTGTGATATTTGTCGTTGAAGCGACATAGTAATCTCGTTCTAAACAGCTTTTCGTGATGATCTGATCTGCAGTCGCACCGCTAAAGGCTAGCCAAATATAGCTCCAAGGATCTTTGATCGAGGAACTGTAGAAAGTAGTGTCATAAGGTCGGATCAGAAAAAAATCGCCTTTTTTAAGACTATATTGTTTATTTTTGACGGTATACATTCCTTCACCATCTAACACTAAATGTAAAATATATAGATCACGTACAGCTGGACCAAATGAATGATGATCTAGTGTTTTGGAAAAACCACAAAATTCAAATTGCAAAGAAGCTTGGATCGTTCGTTGTGGTAAAACTGAAAAAATTGCTTGTTCCATAAAATCACCCCTCTGCTTACTTTAGCATAATATGCAACATTTTGTTAAATAAGTGCGACAAAAACATAAGGAAAACGTTTTATTAACTGCTATACTAGGTTTATGAAAGCGTTAAATATTTTTAAGAGGGATGATGGATTATGGGGAAAAAAGTTCGATGTTTGCCAATACAGATAAAGCTACAGCAGCAAAATTGATTGGGATCGTCACTACTTTGGTCGTGGGTATTCGTTTAGTCGAGATTTTATTTGATCCAATCATTGGAGGAGTCATCGACAATACGAGAACCAAATATGGTAAATTTAAACCATGGCTAGTTGTTGGTGGTGTGATGAGTTCATTATTATTGATTCCATTATTTACGAACTTTTTTGGTTTACCAGAAACGAACCCGGTATTATTTGTAATATTATTTGGTATTTGTTTTATCTTATTAGATTCATTTTATTCATTTAAAGATATCGCGTTTTGGTCAATGATCCCGGCTTTGAGTACAGAAACAAAAGAGCGTGAGAATTTGGCAACATTTGCTCGTTTTGGTTCATCGCTAGGTGCTAATGGAACGACTTTAGTAGTGGTACCGATTACAATTTTCTTTACGTATTTGATGACTGGCCAAAAAGGTGAGCAAGGGGCTTCTGGTTGGTTTTGGTTTGGAATCATCGTTGCCATCGTTGCTGCAGGAAGCGCGATCATTACAGTTTTAAACACTAAAGAAAATGATAGCGTTATCCGTCAACAAACTGAAAAAGTAACGATACGCACAGTATTTAAAGCGATTGCACAAAATGATCAGTTGATGTGGTTATCATTATCATACATTGCGTATGCGATCGCGAATGTCGCGACGACGGCTGTATTGTTATTGTACTTTAAATTTGTTTATGGTGATGCTTCAGCATTTTGGTTAGTAGGATTCGTAGCAGCAGCGCTTGGCATTATCGCAGTACCGCTATTTCCAACCTTAACTCGTTTGATTTCTAGACGATATGTGTATTTGATCGGACTTGCGGTGATGGCATCGTCTTATATTTTCTTTAGTATTGCAGGTCAACACTTAGGTTTGATTCTAGTCGGCTTGATTTTATTTTATTTTCCACAACAATTGATCTTTTTGTCCGCATTGATGACGATTACGGATGCTGTTGAATATGGTCAATGGAAAAATGGGGTACGTAATGAAGCTGTTACCTTATCGATTCGTCCATTATTAGACAAGATCGCTGGTGCATTATCTAACGGGATCGTAGGAATTGTAGCAATCGCAGCCGGTATGACAGGTAATGCTACGTTCCAAGAAATCACGACGAAAGATGTTACCGTATTTAAGATTTATGCGTTTTATTTACCCGCAGCTTTAATGATTCTTTCAGGCTTAGTGTTTGCATTTAAAGTAACGCTAACTGAGAAAAAACATAAAAAAATTGTAGCAGAGCTAGAAGCAGAGTTTACCGCTCAGCAAGTAGTTTCATCTGCAAGCTAAAAAAGAAAGTAGGTAGTGGAATGAATCCATCGATTGAATGGTTAGATCAACCAGAAATATTTCGTGTTGGACGTTTGGATGCACATAGTGATCATATAAACTACAGCTCAAAAGAAATGTATGAGCAAAAGCGATCACGTGTACAAAATTTAGATGGTATTTGGGATTTTTGTTATAGTCAAAATCCTCAAGTTCGTCCTAAAGATTTTTATCAGACGGACTTTGATGGTTCTAGTTTTGATACGATTCGTGTTCCGCAACATATCGAATTTTCTGACTACGATACGTTACACTATATCAATACGATGTATCCGTGGGAAGGGAAACGTTATCGTCGCCCAGATCAAACGCAAGGGATGTTTAGCCAAGATCCAGAAAATCCAGTGGGCTCGTATCGCTTGACCTTTGATCTAGAAGAAGCACTACTTGATCGTCCAGTAAGGATTCGATTTAACGGTGTAGAGCAAGCGATGTATATTTGGTTAAATGGGGAGTTTATTGGTTATGCAGAAGACAGTTTCACACCTTCAGAATTTGATTTGACACCATTTTTAAAAGCGAGTGATAATTTATTAGCTGTCGAAGTATATAAACGAAGCACAGCTGCTTTTTTAGAAGATCAAGATTTCTTTCGTTTTTTTGGGATCTTTCGTTCAGTCGAATTGATTGGTGAAAATCCTATTCATTTGGAAGATATCACAGTAAAGCCTAAGGTGAATAGTCAAGAAAAAACAGGAAAAGTAGCGATCGAATTAAAAGTATTACGCGATGAAGGAGCGTGTTATCGTTATACTGTACAAAAAGATGGGCACGAGTTGTTACAAAAGACGTCGAGTGAGAAAATGATTGAATTCGAACTTTCTGATATTTTATTATGGGATATTACTACACCAGAGTGTTATCAAGTGATTGTTGAGATCTTAAAAGACGATAAAGTCATTTCGTATACACCTGTAACGTTTGGTTTTCGTGAATTGGTCTTAGACGATAAGGTCATGTATTTAAATGGTCGACGTTTGAAATTAAATGGCGTCAATCGTCATGAATGGAATGCAAAAAGTGGTCGCGTCATTACAGATGAAGATGAACAGTTCGATATTGAGTTTATGAAGGAAAATGCTATTAATGCCGTCCGTACATCACACTATCCGAATCGTTTATCGTTTTACGATCGTTGTGATTATGCAGGAATCTATATGATGGCTGAAACTAACTTAGAAACCCATGGTTCTTGGCAAAAAATGGGTGCGATCGAACCTTCTTGGAATGTTCCTGGTGATTATCCAGTATGGCGTGAAGTGACGTTGGATCGAGCGATTTCCAATTATGAATGGTTTAAAAACCATCCATCGATCTTATTTTGGTCACTAGGAAATGAATCTTTCGTCGGCGAAACATTAAAAGAGATGAATGCATATTATAAAAAAGTCGACTCATCTCGTTTGGTTCATTATGAAGGCGTATTTTATGATGAGGCGATGAAACCTTTCATTTCAGATATGGAAAGTCGCATGTATGCTTCGCCTGAAGAAATCCGTACCTATTTTAAACAAGATGGACAAAAACCGTTTATCTTGTGTGAGTTTATGCATAATATGGGAAATTCTTTAGGTGGACTAAAAGAATATATGGAATTGTATGATGAATTTGAATCTTATCAAGGTGGTTTTATTTGGGACTATATCGATCAAGCAATTTTACGTAAAGATCCGTTGACTGGACAAGAAGTATTACGTTATGGTGGCGATTTTGATGATCGTCCATCAGATTATGAATTTTCTGGTAATGGATTATTGTTTGCCACACGTCAGGCTAAACCATCAATTCAGGAGGTAGCTTATTATTATGAAAAATACCGCTAAATTAGCTGTCGTTTATGGCGATGTCGTGTTAGGTGTTCATGGTGAAGAGTTTAGCTATTTATTTTCACATGTAGCCGGTGGATTAGAGTCAGTTAAGGTCAAGCAGCGCGAGTGGCTGTATCGTCCAATCAAGCCGACTTATTGGCGAGCATTAACGGACAACGATCGTGGAAGTCAATTTCATTTGAAATCTGGCATGTGGTTAAGTGCAGATCACTTTACTCAATGTACCGCAATTCATGTTGTTGTGGATCAACAAGATCAAACAGCAGTAGCGATCGCACCCGCGAACAATCAATTTCAAACGATTCAAAAAGCCGAAACAGTAGCAATCACGTATACGTATGAAACGATCACTGTACCAAAAACTACCACGGATATCACATATACTGTAGGCGTGGAAGGTACGATCAAAGTGACTGCGCGATACCACGGACAGGCTGAGCTTCCTGAATTACCTGTTTTTGGAATACGCATGATCATGCCTACTTTGGCTACTGGATTTACGTATGATGGACTTTCTGGTGAGACGTATCCAGATCGCAAACAAGGTGGAAAACCTGGGGAATACCATGTAGAAGGTCTGCTAGTAGCACCGTATCTTGTGCCTCAAGACTCAGGCATGCATATGGAGACCAACTGGGTCAAAGTAACGCGTGATACACAATTAGACAATCGTCACGTACCTTATCATGAAAGTCACTTGCGCGTAAATGCCTTAAATAAACCCTTTCACTTTTCGTGTGTACCTTATACACCGATGGAATTAGAAAGTGCGACCCATCAAGAGGAATTGCCGCTAGCTAGACGTACCGTATTATCTATTTATGGTGCGGTTCGTGGTGTTGGTGGTATCGATAGTTGGGGAAGCGATGTGTTACCGGATTATCGGGTATCCGCACAAGAAGATCATCTGTTAGAAGTCGAACTTTCATTTGAGTGAAGTAGCTTATCTAGACTTTTTAGAGTGTGCATGTTAGACTGGTTTGAGGATTATCCGTGTAAATCAGTGTGAGATGAATCAAATAGCGTCACGCTGTAGACATTTTGTCTACAGCGTTTTTGGTTCTGTACATGAGGAAGGGAAAGAAAAATGCTTAGTTTAATCGATATTACGCAACAATTTGGAGATAAAATTTTATATGAACAACTTAATTTGCAAGTCAATAAAGGAGAACATGTCGGGCTCATCGGACAAAATGGCGCTGGGAAATCGACGTTGATCAAAATCATTACAGGCGAATTATTACCAGATAATGGGCAAGTCACGATGCCTAAAAATTGTCACATGGGCTATTTAGATCAATACGTTGAAGTGGATGAAGCGTTAACGATTTTTGAATTTTTGAAAACAGCTTTTCAAAAAGAATTAGATATGGAAGCGCAAATCACTGCAGCCTATACTGAATATGCTGAAACGATGGAAGATAAATTACTAGAGCGTGCTGGAAAATTGCAAACACAGCTTGACCAAGGTGATTTTTACCAAATGGATACGTTGATCCAAGAGATGGCAAGTGGTTTAGGATTACAAGTTTTAGGACTAGATTCTGTCTTAAAAGATCTAAGTGGAGGTCAACGTTCGAAAGTAATCTTAGCTAAACTACTACTAGAAAAGCCAGATATGTTAGTATTGGATGAACCGACCAACCATTTAGACGATACACATGTAGAGTGGTTAAAAAACTTTTTACAAAACTTTGATGGTACGTTTTTAGTCATCTCACATGATCGGACCTTTTTAGATGAGATCACGACTCATATTGCCGATATCGAATTTGGTCAGTTGACGAAGTATACTGGAAATTTAACCAAAGCCTTAAAACAAAAAGAAGCCAATCGCGAATCTTATTTGCGACAATATGAATCACAAAAGAAACAAATCGAAAAGACAGAAGCGTATATTCGTAAGTATAAAGCTGGATCGCGTTCAACGATGGCGAAAAGTCGTGAGAAGCAATTAGCGAAAGTGGAACGATTAACACCGCCTTCTGATGCGCCAAAACCTAACTTCCAGTTTCCATACCAGCCTATCGTCAGCACGTTAGCCTTGACGACTGATCAATTAGTTATTGGTTATGAACGTCCGCTACTTGATCCAATCCAATTAACGATTCGCTATGGTGAATTGATTGCGATCAGAGGGTTCAATGGAATCGGGAAATCGACTTTGTTAAAAACATTGATTGGACAATTAGAGTCTTTAGGTGGAGATTTTCAATTTCCGGCCAATACTAAAGTCAACTATTTTTCACAAGATCTTGTGTGGGAAGCCCCTTTAGAAACGCCGATCCAATATTTAGGTCGTATGTTTGAAAAAGCGACAGTCAAAGAGATCCGTCGCCACCTATCCCAAGCAGGACTTGTGAGCCAACTTGCACAAGAACCGTTGAATCAGTTAAGTGGTGGAGAACAGACTAAAGTCAAATTGGCACAAATGACGATGACGCCAGGAAACTTCTTGATTTTAGACGAACCAACTAACCATATTGACCAAGAAACAAAAGAAAGTTTGCGAGACAGTCTACGTAACTATCCGGGAACGGTGATTGTCGTATCCCATGAACAAGAATTTTATGAAGATTTCGTTGACCGCATTGTGGATATTGCAGGATAGTAAAAAGAAGTGAGTGAGTAAGTAATCATGATTGAACGTTTTGAAGAGTTACAGTTATCAGTAGTTGAGTTGCCGATCGAGTTTGAAGGAGAGGTTCCGCTATATCGTGCTTATCTACGCGAATTGCCTTTTTTAGCCGGTGAAGGAAACTCGAAACAAGTGATGTATCGTCGCCTAATGGAAAAATATCAAATTTATGTAGAAACACAGCATGAAGCCCAAAAAGAAGAACAAGAAGAGATGACTTCAGCACTTCTTTCCGTTTCTGATTTGATGAAATACTACGATGGAGAAACTTTCGATGGTTTTTCGTATGATTTTAATCAAGATAAATAAGGTATTTGACAAATAAAAAAAGGTCTACTACACTGACACTGTAATCCAAGGTAACTAAAGGAGGAAAATACATGGCAGAAGTTGAAAGTTTTACATTAGATCACACAAAGGTAAAAGCACCGTATGTTCGTTTGATTGCAGAAGAAAACGGGCCTAAAGGTGATGTGATCGCAAACTATGATTTACGTTTCTTACAACCGAATGAAAAAGAAATGCCAACAGGCGCAATCCACACATTGGAGCATTTATTAGCTGATTTGATGCGTGATCGCTTAGATGGGATTATCGACATTTCTCCATTTGGCTGCCGTACTGGTTTCCACTTGATCACTTGGGGCGTACATAGTCCAGCAGAAGTGGCTAAAGCATTAACGGAAGTATTGACGATTATCGCCAACGAAACAGTTTGGGAAGATGTTCAAGGTGTTTCGATTGAAAGTTGTGGAAATTATCGCGATCATTCATTATTTGGAGCCAAAGAATATGCCAAATTAGTGATCGATGAAGGTATCAGTGAAGATGCTTTCGAGCGTCGTATTGTAAAATAAAAAAACGGGTGAGAATACTTTCTCATCCGTTTTTTTTATGCTAAAGCTGCTAAGGAAATCAATGAAATCCCAATGACTAATAACACTAAGCCAACTAATGTAACACATTTTTTCCAAGGGAAAGTCGAAGTTTTCTTTTTATTGCGTTTTTTTGGTAAAGCACTCAACGGATCAGTCTGTACTTCAGGTTTAGTGATAACATTTCTTGGTAAAATAAGTGCAATCAGTAAAAATAAAACGCCGTTTAATACTGCGCCAATACCATAAATCAAATTATAATTAATCGTAACTGTTGATAAAATATCTCGTCCAATATCTAAAATAGTGCCTACTTCTAATAGTTGAAATCCGATCGTATCTGCTGCTACAGGTTGAGTGCCTAAAGCATAGACTACGAAGAGCGCAACAACACTTAATGCAATTTGTCGAAATCGAGTCAAAATGATCGCTCCTTCAATGATTTAGTCAATGACTCAATCATTCTAGCATATTTGTTTCTTTTTCCACAAGTTCTGATCGATAACTGTAGTCTAATTGAAATATATTATGAGTTATTCTTAGGACTTTCTTCAATATTACGTTGAATTAATAATTCTACACGACGGTTTGCTTGGCGACCTTCGGATGTAGCATTACTTTTTTTAGGATGGGTATCAGCGTATGCTTGAATCGACACGTCATTTGGATCAAAAACACGGTTGCTAATAAAATAATTCATAACAGAAATCGCTCGCGATGAGCTTAGTTCCCAATTAGTAGGATAACGTGCATCTCCTGATTGTGGAACGTTGTCTGTATGTCCGGCGATGACAACTGGATGTTTATCAAGCTTTTTTAGAGTATTTGCTAAAATAGCTAAGGTTTGATCCATGTCCGCCGATAGTTCTGCTTTGCCAGAACGAAATAAAATGTTTCCATCTAAAGTAATATGGATACCGTCATTTTTTAATTCGACTTGGGCAGTGTCTTTTAAAGAAGTTTTTGATAATTCATTATTGAGTGTATCGCTTATTTTTTTTAACTGTTGCGTTTCCATTGAGGCTTTAAGCGCAGACTCACTTTTTTGTGCTTCAAATTTATCAGAAGTTTTTCGTTCGGTTCCTGTGTTTTTCATGTCTACAAAAGGAGCTAAAACAGATTGGCTTTGCCCTGCATGACTGGATAATAAAGAACCGAATTCATTTTTGATTTCTTCAAATTTCTTGTCGTCTACTTTGGCTGTAGCAAACATTACGATGAACAATGCTAAAAGTAATGTCAACATATCCGAATAAGGAAGTAGCCAAGCTTCATCGACATGTTCTTCTTTTTTTTTTTTACGTTTCACCTATTTCTCCTCCTGTTCTTTGTTTAAAAGTTTAGGATCTAATAGACTATAGAGTTTTGTTTCAATTGTTTTTGGAGAACCTCCTGATTGAATTGCAAGGACACCTTCCATGATAAGCATCATTTGTGTCACTTCAGCTTGCGATTTTAAAGATAGGCGATTGCTAAAGGGAATAAATAATACATAACCAAAAAAGATTCCATAAAGAGTTGCTACAAAAGCTGCTGAAATCATATGGCCTAAAGCTTCTACATCTTCTAAATTTCCTAAAGCGCCAATCAGACCAATAACAGCTCCTAAAACTCCTAGCGTAGGTGAGCTTGTTCCAGCGGTTTTAAATAAATTAATTCCAACAGCATGACGATCTTCTAAGCTTGCGATACGATTTTCCATAATCTCTTGGACTTGATCTGCAGGTAAACCATCGACAATCATTTCCAAACCAGATTTTAAAAAGGGATTATCTAAATCTTGGACAGGTCCCTCTAATGCTAATAGTCCTTTACTACGAGCGATACCAGCTAATTCTACTATTTTTTGAACAGTTTCTATGCTAGTATCAGATTTTTTTTTGAACAATATCCCAAATAATTTAGGTATTTTTTTTATCGCTTCACTAGGAAATGAATTTACAACAGCTGCAATGATTCCTACAAAAATAATAATAGCAGCTGCTGGATTAAGAAGTACGAGAACATTCGCACCTTTTACAATCATTCCGACAATTACAGAAACAAACCCCAACATGATTCCCAATAATAAAAAAATATCCATAATACGTTTTTCCTCCCAAAGTTGTTTCCCTTATATCATAATATCGGTTAGATCCTCAAATAGTTAATACAAAATCAATTTTGCATTCTACTAAGAATCTCTGTAATTAATTCTTCTTGTGCATCGATAATCCAGTCATATTGATATTTGAACTGACTGTAAATATATGATAACTCGGTACAACCAAGTATAACGATACAATCTGTATATTCTTGGTTGATTTCAGCTAAAATTTCTTTGAAAATTTTGAAATTCAAATAATTTTTTTCTTTGATGTCTTTATAAATCAAATGGGTGACCTTTTCTTGAATTACTTGAGTCGGAACAATATAGTCTAGCTTATTTTTTTTCAAAAGTCTTTGATAGATCTGCTGATTTAAAGTACCTTTTGTAGCTAAGATAATGATTTTTTTGTCGTTGACAGCTTGTGTTTTTTTCTTCAACGCTGAAACGGTAATTTCAGGCATATGAAGTATTGGGATTGAAGTAGATTGTTGTAACTGATTGAAAAAAACATGAGCAGTGTTACATGTCAATACAAAAAACATTGGATTTAACTTAGAAAATTGATGGATATCTTCTTGTAAGTAATCAAGAGGATTTTGTTTTGTAGAATCCAGTAAATAATCTGTTCGGTCTGGAATAGTTGCATGGTTGACTAACACATAGTCCAAGTACTCTTGGTCACAATTAGCATCAGTACGTAGATTTAATCGATGTACAAAATGTTCAGATGCAATAGTCCCCATTCCACCTAATATTGTAAAAAATTTTTGCATAAAATTGTCCTTTATTCTTCTTTAAAATGTTTTTTTAATTTCTTAGCGTACCGTAAAAAGCTATATGATTGGAGAATAAATCGTTTAATAGAAATATCACGACGATAAAACAAAGTCGTTCCTAGTTGTCGATGATAAAAATATTGTCTCATTTTTTTCCTGATACTTGGATCACTAACATAATGATAGACCAATGAGAACGGCGCACCTAACCAAAGTTTATTTTGATTGTTATAGACTATTTTAGAAAATGGTTTATTTAAAACTAAGTCTTCTGTAATATATTGAGCTAGATTGATTCCATTTAGTACTGAAAAAAAACTACTTCGTCCCTGTCTTAGATTCATTTCGAAGACTTTATAACATCCATCTCTTTTATCAAATTTAAAATCAAAGTTGGCAAATCCTTGATAATTGATAGCTTCTAAGAAAGTAGTAATTTGTTGATAGAGTAACTTATTCTCAGTAGGTAGTATAGCTAAATAATTTCCAATACTTTCAGGACTAGGATCTTCTAATAGTGGTTGACCAAATGCCATCGCACGTACTTTATGATGTTGATCGACATATACATTCATGACTCTCATATGGCTATCATCGCCTGGGATGTACTCTTGTAAAATTAAGGGTTTTACATAACTAGAAGCATAAATTGACTGAATTATTTCTTTTAATTCGTTTAGTGAATTTAATTTATACGCTTTTTTTTTATTTTTAATATTAGCTGCTACATAACTGATACTGTCACTCGCCTTTAGAACAATTGGAAATTGGATTTGTTTTTGATTAGTTACTAATGTATGTTCCCAAGTACTAGGTTCAAGATAGATTGTATTTGGATAAGCTAGTTGATGAAAATCACACTGCTTATAAAAATGTGCTTTCTCTTCAAAATTTGTATAATCAGAAAAAGGAATAGTTGCGAATAAAAACAAATCTTTTAAGTCTTCTTGGAATTTTGAAAGTAATTTAGCATAACGATCACCACATGCAATCAGTAAATAACGCGTATTGTTTTGTAATTGATTCTTATGAAATTCTTTCAATGTTTCTACAAACGTCGACTCCTTTTCAAGCTTACTTAGAGAGTAGACTGTTATGATTTTAGAATCTTTTGTAGGGGAGAGTTTTGATGAGCAAAGTGCAATTGACTTGATTCGATACTGTTCATAAAAAGATCTAGCCATACCATAAACGTTAATATCGCTCCCTAAAAGAATGGGTTGAAAATGAATTTTTGATGAGTGCAAATGATTATTCCTCCTTGATCAAATAAAAAAAAGCTTGTTTAAAACAAGTGAAAAAAGTGATAAAACGTAAGTTATATTGTATAAAATATATTATGTTCGTTATTTACATTTATTTATACGTTTTCTTTTTTTTCGTTGAAAAATATATGTAGCGGCTAATAAATAAAAAAATTAAGGAAAAAACGCAAAAAAATTCATTTTTTTCTCATAAAAAAGAAAAAATCAATATAATTTATGTTATAATTCGCTAGTTATTATAACTTTTTTTATATTTTAAATCAAAAAAATTCTTATTCATCGAATAAAAGGAGAATTATGGAAACGTATGATTTATTGAAGCAGACTATGAGAGTAGCTGATAAACGTTCGCAGCTGATTTCATCAAATATTGCGAACGTGAATACACCAAATTACAAAGCAAAACGCTTAGCATTTGAAAGTTTATTAGATAAAGCGGCATCATCTCAACAGTTAACCACTACGAATAAAAAGCACATCCAGATAAATCAAAATCAAATTGGAAAAGTTTATGAGAAAAATGGCTTAAGTATAGATGAGAATGGAAATAACGTTAATTTAGAGCTAGAACTTTTAGATCAGTCTGCTAATGGCTTGTACTACAGCGCATTGACTGCTCAATTAAATGGTCGTTTATCTATGTTTAATGCTGTCACTTCAACTTAATACAGAAAAGAGGTAGTTTATGTCAATTTTCAACGCATTAAATATTAATTCAAGCGGCTTATCTTTGGAGCGCTTTAAATTAGATACGATTTCATCCAATATTGCAAATGTGAATACGAATAAAACTGAGCAAGGTGGTCCATATAGACAAAAAACGGTATTATTTTCTGAAAATTTAAAACAGTCACTAGGAAATACTAGACCTTCAAAAACTTATGGTGTAAGAACAACTGGGATCAGAGAGAATACTGAAATAAAGCAAACTTATGATCCTAGAAATCCAGAAGCAGATGAAAATGGCTATGTTCAGCAATCTAATGTAAATATTGCTGACGAAATGATTGCGATGTTAAAGGCTTCAAGAACGTATGAAGCAAATGCTAGTGCAGCTGAGACCAATAAGATGATACTCAAACGAGCATTAGAAATTTCGAAAAACTAGGAGAACGAACTTATGCCAGAAATCTCAACAATCAATCAGAATTATCAATCAATCATCAATCAATTGAATAAACCAATGAACACGGATACATCAACATCATCTACTGATTCCTTTTCAACAATCCTTAGTCAGACAATGAATACGTTAAATCAAAATATCTCAGTTATTGATCAAGATACAAAAAATATTATTTCTGGAAAAGAAACAGATTTAGGAAGTGTTATGACACGAATGACTGAAGCGCAATTAACGGTTCAAACTGCTGTACAAATTCGCAATAAATGTTTAGAAGCATACAACGATCTAAAAAATATGCAATTTTAATAAAATGACGGGGAAACACTGGAGGAAATTAGAAACATGATGGAACAATTCGGTGAATGGGGAAGTCCACTGAAAGATCGCTGGAAAAACTGGGGAATAGTTAAGCGTATTACTTTAATTCTTGTGATTGCCAGTTTGATTGGTATTGGTGTATTTAGTTACTATGCTTTGAATGCCGTAGAATACAGTACACTATTTTCAAATATCAGTGAACAAGATGCGGGAACAATTACACAAGATTTACAAAAACAAGGAATCAAATACAAGTTAGAAGATAACGGTAAAACCATTTTGATTGAAAAAGAAAAAGTGGATGAATACCGGATCAATTTGGCAGTGGACAATAAACTACCAAATAGTACTCAAGGTTTTGAGTTGTTTGATAATGCTAGCATGATGACAACAGATGAAGATCGAAAAATAATGTATCAGCGTGCAGTAACAGGTGAGTTACAACGAGCAATTGAGACATTGAGTGGCGTTCAAAAAGCGAAAGTTCTTTTAGTGATGCCTGATAAAAGTGTTTTTCAAGATACTGCACAGCCAGCTACTGCTTCAGTGGTGCTTACCTTAAAAAATAATACAATGTCTACAAGTTCTGTTCAAGGAATTGTAAATTTAGTAGCTGGTGGTGTTGAAAATTTAAGTCCAGACAACGTGAAAATCGTAGACAGTAATGGACGTACATTAACAACAGAAACTGCTCAAGACGGAACAGCGGCAGGAATGAGTGATCGTTATGTCGAAATTCAGCAATCCTATGAACAAAGTTTAAAAGAAAAATTACAAAATCTTTTAGAGCCAGTATATGGTGCTGTAGGTTTTCAAACTTCAGTCAATCTAGATTTAAATTTTGATGCTACTGAAAGAACTACTGTAACATATGGCGATACAGCAATTCGTAGCGAAAATGTGCAAGCAAGTGGAACACAAGCAGATGTAGAAGAAGCACAAACCGGAACTTTAGATGATAATGTCTCAAACGTTACAGGTGAAGATGGAGAAGAGGGAACAAAGTCTTACGAACGAAGCGTGAATAATGAAATCGATTCTGAAACAACAAAAACCGTTACCGCTCCTTCAACTATCCGAAAAATGACTAGTTCGATTGTGGTAAATAAAAGTTTGAGTGCAATTGAACAACAAAATTTACAAGAATTAGTAGCCTCAGCTATTGGGTATGATGCGGCACGTGGAGATGTATTGTCGATTCAAGGGATGAATTTTGTAAAAGTACAAACTGAATCAGAAACAGAAAAACCAGTAGAAACTAAAACATTTCTTCAAAAATGGCTTATATACATAGTTATTCTAGGAATTGTGTTTTTAATTACCATCTTTGTAATTTCCGCATTTTTATTGTTTAGAAAACGTGCAGAACCTGAAGAAGAAGATGTTTTTGATTTTGATAATGAAAGTAGTCGTTTTGATATGTCCTTAGAAGCGAAATTAGCGGAACAAGGAAATATAAAAGAGGATACACAAAGCGAAGTGTTGAAAACGACAGTTCAAGATCAAGCGAAGAGTTTAGCCGAAGAGAATCCAGAACTTGCTGCAGATTTGATCAAAGCCTGGATGAAAGAAAAATAAGTGGGAGAAATAGAGATGGATTCATTAGAGGGGATAAAAAAAGCAGCAATTTTAATGATTTCTTTGGGTTCAGATACTTCAGCGAAAATCATGAAGTTGTTGCCTGAGAGCTATATTCAAAAAATTAGCTATGAAATCGCAAATACGGAGTTTGTTAGTTCTGATGAACGCGAAACGGTCTTGGAGGAATTTGCAACGATGGTCGTTGCTAGAGATTACGTCTTAGATGGTGGTTTAGATTATGCAAAAGGACTATTGAATCAGGCACTTGGTCCACAAAAAGCTAAAGAAGTCATCGATGTACTTACTCAAATTCAATTACGAGAACGTCCATTCAATATCGCTAGAAAAGCTGATGTTCAACAGTTAACCAGTGTTTTATTAAATGAGCATCCACAAACCGTTTCACTCGTATTGTGCTACATGCAACCAGATAAAGCAGCAAACGTTCTATCACAATTCCCAAGTGAATTACAAGTAGAAATTGCTGAGCGCATCGGAAAGATTTCAAGCACCTCACCTAGTGTAATCGAAAAAATCGAACAAGTAATCGAGAATAAATTCTCAAATTACGTGGAGAATGATTCGGAAAATGTAGGTGGGGTACATACGTTAGTTGAAATTTTGAATTCTGCAAGCCGTAGTACAGAGAAAAATATCTTATCCGATTTAGAAAAACGACAGCCGGAATTATCAAATGAAGTAAAAGCTAGTTTATTTACGTTTGAAGATATCATTACTTTGGATAATGTGGATGTCCAAAAAGTCTTACGCGATGTAGAGACACCTGTTTTAGTATTAGCACTTAAAGGTTCTGGAGATTCGATCAAAGAGTTTATCTTTTCTAATTTATCTAGTCGAGCGGTTGAAAACTTAAAAGAAGATATTGAATTTATGGGACCTACTCGATTATCAGCTGTAGAAGAAGCACAACAGTCGATCGTGGCGATTATTCGTCGCTTAGATGAATCGGGTGAAATCTTTATAGGTAGGGGCGATCAAGATGCAGTCATTAAATAGTCAGGTACTTAAAAAAAATGTGATATTAGCTAATGAACACCTTCGTAAAATCGTCACGAAAGTAGAAGAAAAGGCGCCGGAACAATACTTAGGTACTCATGATGAAGCGGAAAAATTAGCGAAATTAGCACGTAATATCACATTAAAAGCCGAAAAAGAACGAGAAGATATCATTAAGGATGCATTGCAATCAGCTGAATCAATTCAAGAAAAAGCCCGTCAAGATGGTTACGTAAAAGGTAAGGAACAAGGGCATGAAAGTGGCTTTTTAGCCGGTATGAAACAAGCAGAAATCGAAGCAGAAAAAATGAAGCGATCGATCGAAGAAGAAAGACAAAATGCTCGAACTGAAATTGAGTACTGGCAACAAGATGCCAAACGACAAATGATCAATTTTGGTATTCGATTTGCTGAGCAGTTAGTTCATCAACAAATTAATCAAGATGAATCGATCCTTGCTAAAATGATACATGATTCGGTTGAAACGCTTGAACTAATCTCTGAACGAGTTACTGTAAAAGTTCATCCTGACAACGTTGAAACACTTCAGACTTATTTTGCTGATAGTCAGATTTTTTCAAAACAAATCACATTGCAAGTGCTTCCAGATCAACAGCTAGAAAAATTCGATTATATCATTGATACTGAGAACCAAAAAATCGTCTTCGATCTAAAAAACGTATTAGAAAAATTGAAAAAAGCTTTACTCGAAGCAGAAAGAGTTAGTGCATGAACTGGATAGATTTTGATGAAAATTGGATTGAACGTTATCCTGAAAAATCATTGACTGAAATTTATGGGAAAGTGACAGAAGTTGTTGGACTGACAATTAGAGTGGAAGGATTAACGGTATCGATTGGCGAGATCTGCGTGATTTTTCTATCGGAAACCAAACAGACATTGGCTGAAGTAGTAGGATTCGTAAAAAACGAAATTCTTTTAATGCCACTCGATTATTTAGATGGTATTCGACCAGGATGTTTAGTTCAAGCAACAGGTAAGGCACTAACGATTGAAATCAGTGAAGAGCTATTTGGCCATACACTAGATGGATTAGGTCGACCATTAGATGGGTTGGTTTTAAGTGACAGTGAAACGTATCCAGTATTAAATTTACCTCCAGACCCTTTTAAACGTAGGAAAATTGAGAATATTTTAGAAACAGGTATTCGAGCCATTGATGGTATCAATACAGTAGGTAGAGGGCAAAGAATCGGCATTTTTGCAGGTAGCGGTGTTGGAAAAAGTACTTTACTAGGTATGATTGCGAGGCATAGTGAAGCTGATGTTATCGTGATTGGGTTAATAGGAGAACGTGGTCGAGAAGTCAAAGAATTTATTGAGAATGATTTAGGCGAAGGATACGGTAAATCAATAGTCGTCTGTGCGACTTCAGATATGCCGCCACTAGTTCGATTGAAAGGAGCACACGTTGCGACTGCAATCGCAGAGTATTTTCGTGATCAAGGAAAGAATGTAGTCTTGATGATGGACTCGATTACGCGTTTTGCGATGGCGCAACGTGAAATTGGTCTATCAATCGGAGAGCCTCCGACTACTAGAGGGTACACACCCTCTGTGTTTACAGCGCTACCATTATTGCTTGAACGCAGTGGTATGTCTGATAAAGGTTCGATTACAGCTTTTTATACCGTTTTAGTTGAAGGTGATGATATGAACGAACCGATTGCCGATGCAGTTCGTGGTATTTTAGATGGTCATCTGGTCTTATCGAGAAAAATCGCTTCCCAAAATCATTATCCTGCAATTGATATTCAAAATAGTTTAAGTCGCTTAATGAATCAACTAGTCGATGCCGAGCATAAACAAACAGCGAGCCAGTTAAAAGAAAATTTAGCGATTTATCAAGAAGTAAAAGATCTGATCGACATTGGGGCATATAAGTCTGGGAATAATCACCTCACTGATGAAGCCATCCGCATGCAACAGCCGATTAATCTATTCTTAAGGCAAGATGTGAATGAATCGAGTGATTACAAACGTACTCGTACTCAATTGATCGGATTGTTTCACTAGAGCGATAGATGAATGTCTATAGATTGTGATGTGACGTATGAAACCATTTAAATTCAGATTAGAAAATATTTATCAAATCAGAAAAAAAGAAGAGCAACTTGCACAACAATTGTATCTTTTTAAACAGCAACAGGTACTTGAAAAACAGCAAGAGATCCAAAAACTCGATTACGAGAAGCAACAGATCTTGGCAGAAAAAAATAGTTCTATCGAGTATATGAAATTATCGTATCAGTATGCAGCAAAAATAGAAGAAGTTATTTTTGAAGAATATGCACGTTTGTCCTTGCTCCAAGATGCTGTAGATGAAGCATTAGCAAGTCTTTCTCAAACTCGTAAAAAAGGTAAAATTTTAGAAAAGTTAAGAGAGAGACAAGAAAGTTCATTTTTAGAAGAAATGAAGAAACACGAGCAAAGAGAACTAGATGAATTTAAGTACTATCCTTTATTTATATCAAAGAAGGGAGATCACTAGATGAAAATCGATCAAGCTACTGTAAATGAAAGAAGTCAATTTACACTTAATGAATCAACTATCGAGCAACAATTTTTATTTAAAACGATAATCAGTGAAATGACGAACACAATGCAAAAACAAGAACCGATCGATTCTGTTCCTTCTCAAGTTTTAGAACCTATAGTACTGCTACCAAATGATTCATTAGACTTATCTAAAAAAACTAAAAAAGAAGAGTCTAGACAGTTTGACGGGAATTCATCTTTAACCCAATCAGTAGAGTATTCATTGATAGACGAAATGAGTCGTTATCAAGATGATCAAAATCCCGAATCAGTGATCCAGACAGAAGATAGACAAAATGACGATACTGATATAAATGCAAAGAAACCTATTGAAGGAAATTTATTACAGGAACCAGCATCTCAAATACAAATAACAAATAATCATTTGATAGTAACTAACAATCGCGATCCAGAATCACAGAAGACCCCTGAACTGGTTGCTCCTACAACTGACAGACCTTCTCAAAAAATACTTAACAGCAAAGAAGAGCCAGTTGTATCTTCACAGTTAATCAATCAAACGCATGTTTTATCCCCAGTCAATGAGCTAGATCAAGTAGTTCATGATCCAAGCGAGCAAGTAGGAAATGATTTAGTTAATCGACATCAAACAAATATTGCGAGTGAACAAGTGAGTGAAGCAACTGAACACACGCCACTCTTTTTTAAACATACAACTAAAGAACCAAATAGGATTGTCGCTCAAACGAACTTGAAAACAGAGGATATCGATTTTGATCAGGTTTCTCTCAAAGCTTCGCTAACTGAAGGAACTAAACAAGAAGAGCCTAAACAAAGAGATTCTGTTGTACCTTCACAACTAATCAATCAAACTCATGTTTTACTACCAGTCCGTGCGTCAAAACAAGTGGTTGAAAATGTGAGTGAACTTAGACAATCGTTAAATAGAGTAGCTGTTTATCCATATCAAAATCAAATTGAGCAAATAGCGGTGAATACTGCTGGAAATTTGATATCGATGCAAGAGAATATCAAGGATTATTCTATTGAACAGAATGTAACAAATACTTTATCAAAAGAACCACCATTAGCTGATAGTCAACAAGGTACCATAAAAGAAGTGGCTGGCTCAGACATCTTCGTAAAACAAAACGATTCATCCAAGAAGCAATTACCAGTAGAAGATGCAGAAATGAAACAAACGATCCCAACATCTTTACTAGTATCTAGTGATTTTTCGACTAAAAGGCTATCAAAAATCGACCGAGTAGTATCAGAAAAAAGTATAGTATCTAGTGTCGCAAATACAGTTTATGATGAAACAACAGATCAAAGATTGATGACTAATATCCAAACAATGGGTACCAGTCCATTAATCCCTACGCAATCAAGCGAAAATACTATAACGATACCGATAGTGACTAAAGATGGCTTATCAATGATGGATCAAAAAAGTGAGAAAGCTTTGTTTCAAACATTGAACGAAGGAATGCAAAAGTTAAAGCATAATGGTGATAAACAACAAATTACTATCCAGTTGTTTCCAGATTCTTTAGGTAAAGTAGAAGTGAAATTGAGTATGAAGCAAGATACGATCGATTTGCAGTTTAAAATGGATAACTTGCATACAAAAACGCTGTTTGAATCCGTGACGCATAAGTTTCAAGAAATTTTAACCAAAGTCGACCATGTAGAGCATATATCCAATCAACCTATTTCAAAGGTGGATTCTCAACTTGTGGTCCACGATCTCAATGATATTAAACCACAAGCACAACTAGATAGTGGAGGGGCATTTCAGCAAAATCAAGAAAAAACAGCTTATAAAAAAAGAACTTTTCAACCTAGTTCAGAAATCGGACAAAGTGATTTTGATGTGAAAGAGTCAATCAGAGAAGGGAATATCAGTATATTAGTATAAGGAGGGAGTAGGTATGGATACAAATTTAACTCAAGCAGTAGCAGCTGGTAGTCAACTTCAACAAGCAAATCAGATTAAAAAAACTTCCGACATTTCTATGGATGATTTTTTAAAGATTTTAGCAGCATCGATGAGCAATCCATCGATGGGAGGATCGGATAGTTCATCTAGTTCTAGCGGTACAGATTATATTTCACAACTTGTTCAGTTTACAACGCTAGAGCAGCTGAATACATTAGGTGATACGTTAAATTCTTCTACAATGATTGCGCAACAACAACAAGCTTTTGGTTTAATCGGTAAAGAAGTAAAAGTAATAGGAGACACTAGCGAAGTTACAGGAAAAGTTGAAAAAGTCCGCTTCGCAAATGGGTATGCTACTTTAGTCATACAAGGTAAAGAGTATGCTATGGGAGCATTACAAGAAGTAGCGGAATAAAAAGGAAACAATAAAAAATAGGGGGAATTATTTATGTTGAAATCACTTTACTCAGGCGTTAGCGGAATGAAAAATCTACAAGTTAAAATGGATGTTGTTTCAAATAATATTGCCAATGTCAATACAGCGGGATTTAAAGCAAGTCGAGTTGTTTTTGAAGATATGATCAATCAAACGACAGCAACAGCAACTGCTCCAGATGGAAATGCTGGTGGAGTAAATGGAAAACAAATTGGATTGGGAGTCCAAGTCGGTTCGATTGACACTATGACAGGTGCAGGTGCACCACAAACAACTGGAAGACTGCTGGATTTTTATATACAGGGTTCAGGTTATTTTATGGTTCAAGGTTCAGGTGCAAATCCTGAAACATATTATACACGTGATGGCGCTTTTTTACGCGATAGCAATGGCACGCTAACGAATAGTGCTGGAATGAAAGTATTAGGTCAAAAAGTAACTGCAGCAAATGGAGCAGTCGAATATACAGATGGATTTAAAGAAGATGGGAATCTAACTCCAGCAACAAGTACGGCTGATTTAGCGCCAATCGATATTCCAGCAACAATTCAAGTTGGGAACCAAACAGTATCTTTTAGCACAATGAATATTGATGCAAATGGATTGGTTACTGCTAAATATGGGGATAAAACCTACGTTATGGGGAAAATGAATATTGCAACGTTTAACAATCCTGAAGGTTTAGAACATGTAGGTGGAAATAATTATACTGCCTCTGCTAACTCAGGTACTGCTATTGTTTCTGGAGCAGGAAATAACGGCTCTGGTAAATTGCAGTCAGGTGCTTTAGAAATGTCGAATGTGGATCTATCAAATGAATTTACTGAAATGATTATCGCTAGTCGTGCCTATCAAGCAAACTCCAGAAGTATCACGACTTCAGATGAAATGTTACAAGAATTAATTAATTTGAAACGTTAATAGGGGAAATAGATGATAAAACTATCTGATTTAGCTCATCATTCTTTTTATCTCAATCCAGAATTGATTTATCGGATTGATGAGTTACCAGATACGATCATAACTATGACAACCGGTGAACGAGTAATTGTATCAGAGTCTGCTCGAGAAGTTGTCCATCGTATCTTGAATTACCGTCGTCATATCAGCTTTCCAATACTCAGTAAAGAAGAGGATGAACAACTTGAATAAAGAAAAGAATCGTATGCCTATTATTTGGATCGTGATCGTAGTTGTATTAGCTATTGTTGGAAGCGTAGGAGGCACTTATCTAACAAATAAATTTTTAGCACATCCGTCTGATAATAAAGCACAAGCAGCAGAAACAACTAGAGTATCCAAGGATGAAGTATTAGTTGCGATGGATGAATTTTTAGTTAATTTAGCTAAAAATGGAAAAGACGATCCACAATATATCCGGATAAAATTATCCTTATTGACAGAAGATAAAAGTTCTAGTGAAGAATTGACACAAAATATTGCTGTCGTACGCGACAGTGTAGTTAATCTTTTAAGACAAAAAAAGGCAGACGAAATTTTGAGTACTGCCGATAGTGTTGCAAATTTGAAAAAACAAATTTTAGATGCTGTTAATAAAGAATATGGTTCGCCAATCGTTAAAGAAGTTTTTGTAACTGATTTAGTCGTTCAATAAAGAAAGTAGCGTAAATATGAATACAGTCTTATCTATTATCAAAATGATTTTTTTCTTAGGTATTATTTTATATCTAATCAGTTTAGCAATGAAATTTTTAAATCGGTATACTACGCAACAGCATTCTGATTTTCAAGTAGTAAAAAAAATTGCCACTACTAAAAACTCAGCTATTGGTATCGTCAAAATTATCGATACTTTTTATGTGATGAGTTTTTCAGAACAACAAAATACAATTTTAAGAGAACTAACAGTAACAGAAGCGAAAAATTTAGAAGAAAATCTAGTAACATATACTGCTCAAAAAAATGAAGAATTAGAAAAATTAGTGTTTATTGCTAAGGAGCGATTTAAGAAAGGTTTTAAAAAATCATGAAAAAAAAACTTTCTAGAGTATATGGTCTACTCCTATTTATCAGTTGTTTCTTGCCACAACAAGTATCAGCTGTGACCGTAGATGAGGCTACACCAATTATCAAAAATTTATTTTCTTCAGATTTTAGTTCAAATCAAACGATCAGTACTTTTTTGATTTTAACTATTATTTCGATTGTTCCTATCTTGTTGATCATGACGACTGCATTTACACGGATCATCATGGTACTTTCATTCGTTCGTAGTGCATTAGGGACACAACAAAATCCACCGAATCAAGTTTTACTTGGGTTGGCCTTATTTTTAACATTTTTTATCATGAAACCCGTATATATGGATATCAATCAACAAGCTTTGCAACCTTACATAAATCAAGAAATCACACAAACAGAATTTTTGAATAAATCAGAAAATCGTATTAAGCAATTTATGTATAAACAAACTAGAGAAAAAGATATTCGCCTATTTAGTGAACTTTCGGAAAACAAAGAGGTTAGGTATAAAAATTCTGATGAAGTACCTCTAACGATTATGACACCAGCATTTATTATTAGTGAACTTAGAACAGCATTTAGTATTGGATTTTTATTGTTTTTACCATTTTTGATTATCGACTTAGTCGTCTCGAGTATCTTGATGTCAATGGGAATGATGATGTTATCGCCGATTATGATTTCATTACCATTTAAATTACTATTATTTGTTTTAGTAGATGGTTGGTATCTCGTTGTAGAGTCATTAGTGAAAAGTTTTTATTAAGGAGTAAATCATGACAGTAGAAATCGTATTAGATGTTGTGAAAGGTGCACTCATTCGGACTTTGTTGATTGCAGGACCGACTTTAGTGATTAGCATGATCGTAGGACTGATCATTAGTATTATTCAGGCAACTACACAGATCCAAGAACAAACACTAAGTTTTGTTCCTAAGCTCGTGGCGATTTTCGTGACGTTGATTTTAGCTGGAAATTTTATGCTAAATATTTTGATCGAATTTACAAGACACCTATTTGAGCTCATTGCGAAGATGTAAGGAGCGAAAAAATGCTTGAAGCGAGTTTATTGATTTTTGTACGTATTTTATTTTTTATTTTATTATGTCCAGTATTTAGTTCAAAAACAGTTCCTAATTTAGTAAAAATATCGTTTAGTGTGATATTGACAATTGTCGTTATCCAAGTATTGCCAATTGAACAACTTCAAGGCTATTCATGGAATATATTATTGATTGTCTACATTATCAAAGAAATTTTATTTGGTTTTGCCTTAGGTTTTTTAAGTCAATTAGTTTTTGTAGGAATCGAGATGGCTGGACAACTCATTGACTTTCAAGTGGGATTCTCAATGGCACAAGTCTATGATCCTACTTTTCAAATGAGTGCTTCGCCATATGGAAAACTATATTACTGGCTTGGGATCAGCTTATTTTTTATTTTAGATTTACATCAGCTAGTAATCAAAGGCTTAGTGGAATCATTTCAATTAGTGCCGATCGGAACTGTTTCATTTAATGGAGTCAAAATTGAAGGGATAATCCAATTATTTTTAAAAGTAGTTGAAATCGGTTTGAATTTAGCAGCTCCAATTGTGATTGCTTTACTTGTGATCGATTTGATTTTAGGGATCTTATCTCGAGCTGTTCCCCAAATCAATTTATTGATGTTAAGTTTATCGATTAAAACAGGGATTAGTTTTTGTTTCTTTTTATATCTTATTCCTAATATTTTTCATTACTTGAGCAAAGTATTGCCATTGTCTTATCAATATGTCGAACAATTGATCCAATCTTTTTAAGTGGAGGAATCATCATATGGAAAAGGATGGAAAAACAGAAAAACCCACCCCGAAACGGTTGCGCGATTCCCGAAAAAAAGGTGAAGTTGGAAAATCACAAGATTTACCGATTGCATTATCTGTATTGGGCTTTGCTTTTTTACTTAGTCCATTTGTACTATATCTTTTCAAGCAATTTATTCCTTATTTGAAAGGATATTTGGAAAATATAGGAGATTATCAGGTTCGCTTTGCAAGCTTACCAAATATACTGATTCATAGTATATTGCTCTTTTTTATCCTTGGAATTCCATTTTTTTTGCTTGCCATGGCTTTAGGTTTTTTAACAAATATTGTTCAAGTAGGCTTTTTAATTTCACCTAAGGCATTGAAACCTTCATTTAAACGTCTTAATCCGTTTACAAATTTTAAGCAATTGATTGGCCCACAAGCGTTTATGAACACTGGAAAAACGATCGCGAAACTATTGATAGTCGTTTTATTTTGCTATCAAGAATTTATCAATTCATTAGCAGAGTTGATCAATACAAGTACATTTGGTATCCAAAAACTGGTTTTATTTTTTTTAGATGTAATCCATCGTTTGTTTCTTAAAGTAGCGATTTTACTTGTTGTATTAGGAATATTGGATTATATCTTTCAAAAATATCAGTATAAAAAACGCTTGAAGATGTCAAAACAAGAAGTGAAAGAAGAATACAAACAAATGGAAGGTGATCCCAAAGTCAAAGCACAGCGTCGAGCACAATATCAAGCGATGGTCCGTAATTCAGTGGCTAATGTAAAACAAGCAACCGTCGTTGTGACAAATCCAACACATTTTGCGATTGCGATTAGATACGATGAGCAAAAAGATGCTGTTCCTGTCGTTTTAGCAAAGGGGATGGACCGTGTGGCGCAGAAAATGAAACAAGAAGCCGAAAAACAAAACATACCAATGATTGAAAATCGGCCTGTAGCAAGAGCATTGTATGACAAAGTTGAACCGGGTCAGGCAATTCCGTTAGAATTTTATGAATCCCTAGCAGAAATCATTGCGCTTGTATATCAACTTGAACATAAAGCGAAAAAAGAATAGATAGCTGGAGGAATATCGTGAATAATACTGCAACAAAGAAGAAATCTGCACTAAGTATGGCAGACATATTGATCTCATTACTGGTAGTTGGAATCATCACTTTGATCATTATTCCGTTACCTGCTTTTTTACTAGATATTTTAATTATTGTGAACTTGACTTTAGCTATCAATATTTTATTGATCACATTTTTTACGCGTTCAGTTTTGGAGTTCGCCACATTTCCTACTTTGCTATTGATCACAACGATGTTTCGTTTAGGGTTGAATCTTTCTTCGACTCGTTTGATCTTGACTTCTGGAAATGGAGGTCATGTAATCGATGCGTTTGCTAATGTTGTAGCTGGGAAGAACTATATCGTAGGAATCATTTTATTTGTGATCATCATGATTGTGCAACTTGTTGTCATTACAAATGGATCAGGTCGAGTATCTGAAGTTTCCGCACGATTCACACTAGACGCGATGCCAGGAAAACAGATGGCGATCGATTCAGATTTAAATAGTGGATTGATTACTGAAGAAGAAGCTAGAAAACGTCGAAAAGATTTGCAACGAGAGGCAGATTTTTATGGTTCGATGGATGGAGCGAGTAAATTTGTTAAAGGAGATGCTATTGCTAGCCTTTTGATCACTATGATCAATCTAATTGGTGGAGCGATTATCTTTTCAGTAAATGGTGAACTCTCAATTACAGAAGCATTATCACAATTTGGTAAACTAGCAATTGGTGATGGTCTAGTCAGTTCGATTCCCTCATTACTGATTTCTATTGCATCTGGTGTTATCGTTACACGTTCTGATAATAATAGTTCCTTTGGTTTAGATATCGTAAAAGATATGACACGTAATCCATCTCTCTTTAGGATGATCAGTGGAATATTAGTTCTATTAGGGTTAGTACCAGGCTTCCCCACGATTCCTTTTTTAGCGATGGGTGCGATCGTATTTTTATTAAGTACAGTAATTACAAAGCAAGAAGAACAGCAAGAAGCAGAAAAAATCAAACAAGAACAGACCTTAGCATTGCAACGTAAAAAAGAATTATTAGAAGAAGATGATTCTGTAGCCTCCTTTCAAGTTGAACCGATCGCTATCGAAATTGGTTACGGTCTGATTCAATTAGTCGATTAAGCAAATGAACATAGTCTGATGAATCGTATCGTGTCGATCAGAAAGCAAAGCGCTAAAGAGCTAGGGATTTTAGTTAGTCCAGTGCGTATCCGCGATAATCTTTATTTAGATGCAAATGATTATTCAATCAAAATCAGAGGGAATGAAGTAGGAAAAGGCGATATTTACCCGAGTAAATGGATGGTGATCAGTCCCACAGATGATGTCATTCCTTTTCACGGTATTGCAACCAAAGAGCCGGCGTTTCATCTAGATGCGATGTGGGTAGACGAAGCTGAAAAAGAACAAGCTGAACTACAGGGATACACCGTGATCGAACCTTTAACTGTGATTGCGACACATCTTAAAGAAATTATTTATCAGCATGCACCAGAGTTATTAGGACGACAAGAAGTACAAAAACTACTCGATGGTATTAAAGATCAATACAATGTCGTAATCGATGAATTGATTCCAGATATCTTGAGACTAGGTGAAGTTCAAAAAGTATTGCAAAATTTATTAGAAGAGCAAATACCGATCAATGATCTAGCTAGCATCCTCGAAACTCTAGCTGACTATGGATCGACGACGAGAGATACCGAGATCTTAACTGAATATGTTCGTCAGTCCCTAAAACGCACAATCGCTGCTCGTTACATGGCAGAAAATCAGCTGAATGTTGCGATCATTCAACCACAAATCGAAGAAATCGTATTGCAAAGTATCCAAAAAACAACAACAGGTTCATATCCTGTATTAAAGCCTGATGTAGTGACACAAATTTTTGATGCAGTAGCAAATATGCAAATGCAAGTCGAAGCGAATCAACCATTTGTTATTTTAGCTTCTCCTAAAATTCGATTAGCATTTCGTAAATTGATTGCATTTAATTTTCCAAATCTTGCTGTTTTGTCGCTAAATGAAATTCCAAATGAAATTACGATCGAGACGATCGGAAACATTGTAATTTAAGAGAAATGAGGTGAGTATGTTTGTATGAACGAACATTAGAGCAAGAAATTCTCCAACATTTACCGTTGATCCATCAAGTGATCTATCGGATGTCGATCAATAATTCTGAATATGAATATGATGATTTGTTCAATATCGGTGTTATTGGATTGATGGATGCTGTAAAACGTTATGATAAGTCAAAGAATGTCCCATTTGAAGTTTACGCACGTTTACGGATCAAAGGTACGATCATTGATGAGGTTCGTAAGCATGCTAAAATCTCTCGTTATAAAGTGAGTGCGTTAAATCAATTTTATGAAGCTAGAAGAACACTCGAACAACGCTATAAACGTAATGTTTCTGATCAAGAAGTCGCAGATTTTTTACATTTAACACCGCAAAAATTATCTGAATTGTATGAAAGTATGCATTATTTATCGCAAATTTCTTTAGAAGATACGTTGTTACAACACCCCTTACCAGAACGATATATCTATGAATCTAATGCAACGATCGATGCAACAGAGCAATTGATAAAATCCGAACAAGAAACGCAACTTACTTCTGTCATCAAACAACTTTCTAAGCGAGATCAGTTGATTTTGAGTTTATATTATGAGTAAGAATTAACGCTAAAAGAAATCGCCGAAGTACTCGATCTTTCAACACCTCGAATCTCGCAACTACATGGCAAAATTTTGGTCGAGCTAAGGCAAAAACTATCGGAGGATATGACATGATCAAAGGAATAGATACGATACAACATAATGTGCAGTTAGTTCAAAAACGTCAAGAAATTACAAGCGGGAATCTCGCAAATGCGAACACGTCAGGTTATCAAGCAGCAAGAGCTTTTCAATCTACATTAAAAGAAGTGCAATTTCATAATTATCAAGGTGGTAAAAATGGCGGCAATCGTCTCGAAGTAGGGAGTTTACCATATGGGAACCAACTTGATACAGTTCAGTACGATACCTCTAGAGGAAGTATCACGCAAACAGGTCGTGATACAGATTTTTCAGTCGCACAAGATGGATACTTTACGATTCAATTACCTGATGGTACAAATGCGTATACACGAAATGGTAATTTTAAACTAAACGCCCAAAATCAATATACCACTCAAGAAAATTATCTTGTTTTGAATAACCAAAACCAACCTGTCACAAAAGATCAGTGGCAGACCTTTCAAATCAATCGAATCGATGATCAAGCTGTGCTACAAAGTCAAGGTTACACGTATAAACAGACAGCAAACGTACAAAGAATCACTGCAGATATTCGCCAAGGAAGTTTAGAAAATTCAAATGTTTCGATGACAGATGAAATGATCGCCATGTTGCAACAATCACGCGAATATGAAGGGAACCAAAAAGTACTTAGCACGTTAAATGAAACACTAAAAAAAGCCACATCTGAATTTGCCAGAATGTAGAGGTGAGAGAAAATGAATATGAGTCAACTATTTTCGATTGGTCAATCTAATTTAAATGCGATTCAAAAGGGATTGGATACGACATCGAATAATATTGCAAATGCAAACACAACAGGATATCAAACACAAGAGATGTCTTTTCATGAATTGATACATAATGAAATCACAAACGATGAAGTGATAACGAACAATCCTGGATTTTCAGTAACAAGAGGAAATGCTTCAAGTGTCCAAAGTCAAAAGATTGAACAAGGAGGACTACAAGCTACGGGTAGATCGCTAGATTTAGCCATTGAAGGAAATAGCTTTTTTGCAGCTACTGCTCCAGATGGAAATATTTACTACACTAGAGCAGGCGATTTTCATCAAGATAGCGATCAACGACTTGTGACAAAAGAAGGCTGGCCGGTGATGATGAACTCTATCATTCCGAATGCACAGTGGCCTAAAGGAACGATTGAGATTGACCAATCAGGGAATATAACAATCTCGTCTAATAATCAACAAACAACTGTAGGAAAAATTGGACTATTTCAAATTCCAAATACAGAACAGCTTTCTAAAACTGATCGTGGATATTTTCAAGCAAATGATACACCTGTTTTTTCTTCTTTAACACAAGGTGGAGACTTTGGCCGGATCCGCAGTGGCTACTTGGAAAATTCGACCGTGGATCTAGCAAAAGAAATGACAGATCTGATTGTGTTACAACGGATATATGGAATGAATACAAAAGCTGTTCAAACCGCAGATGAATTATGGCAAGTTGCGAATCGTTTTACAGAGTAAAGGAAAATAAAATGATTAATTTTAAAGAGGTTACGAAGCTTGCACAAAGAGGGCAAGTGATTTTAGATCAAGTATCATTTACTGTTAGGGAAGGCGAATTTATTTATTTAGTTGGCGCTAGTGGTTCAGGAAAAACGTCGATTTTCAAATTGATGACTCGTGAGTGGGAATTGGATTCAGGTTCGATCAAAATCGGGACATATCCAATCGAAAAAATCAAAGAACAACAATTATATATTTTAAGAAGAAAAATTGGTTTGATTCCACAAGAAGACTTTTTTTTACCAAGTCAGACAGTTTACGCTAATTTAGCCTATGTATTATCCGCTTTAGATGTGAAAAAACGTGAGTGGAGCCAAAGAATCGATAGTGTACTAGCGCAAGTAGGCATGCAAGCATATAGCCACGCATTGCCAGAAGAACTTTCTGTAGGACAGTCTAAGCGTATAGCGATCGCTAGAGCCTTGATCACCAACCCTCCCATCATCGTAGCCGATGAACCCACAGCTAATCTAGATGCGAAGTCTGCTGTTGAGATTATGAAGTTGTTCTATCGTTTCCATCAAAGAGGAACAACAGTCTTAGTTTCAACTCATGATAGTACGATGGTGAATACTTTTCGGAATCGAGTGTTGGAATTATCTCACGGGCGATTGATCCGTGACGAACAGCTAGGAAGCTACACTCGCTTTGCTGATCCTAAAGATGTATACGTATTTTAATAATGAAAAACACTTAAGATTTTAGATAAATGGTCGATATCCTTACTGTAACAATATATTTTTACTCGTATCAAAAATATGCTTGTTATCAACCAAAAATGGAGGGTAGGGATTTTCGTGAATCAAAAACAAAAGTTAGGTAGTGTCTACGCACTAAGTATTATCATTTTAGCATTGATCGTGTATTTGTTTTTTAAGAGTGCGACACTTTCATTGCTAGGATATATAATCTTTTTTGTCCTATTAATCATCATACAAGGACTGACCTATTTTGGTCTAATGGCAATCAAGAAAACACCAACAGATGTCAAGCTTTTAAAAGAAGTGGATCAAGCATCAAAGGGAGATTTTTCATTTTTCAATGACCAGATAGACAAAAAACAATCACCATTGAAAGAAGCCTTTGTACGTTTATTAAATACATTTAAAGCGATGATCATTGGTATGAAAGACGAAAGCCAAAGAATGAGTACCTTAGTGACGAGTTTATCAAAAGATGCGAGTGATACCCGTCAAACAGTCGCAACAATCAAAGAAACGATGGCTACAATCACAGAAGATGCGTATAATCAAGCAACTGAAGCAGCACAAACAGTAGAACAAATGGAAGCTTTAGCAACTAGTATTGAATCAGTCAATGAGCAGATCGAGCAAATGACATCATCAGTAGACAACTCACGTAGATCAAATGAGATCAATACTAAAGTAGTTAAACAAGTAGCGGATACGTGGGAAGAAGAACGTGAAACGCAAGCTCGTTTAGTTCAAGAAATGACAGAAATGAATACAGATATTCAAAGTATCGGTAAGATTGTAGCTTTGATAAATGATATTTCTGAACAAACGAATTTACTTGCGCTAAATGCTTCGATCGAAGCCGCGCGTGCAGGAGAAGCAGGTAGAGGATTTGCTATCGTAGCCGAAGAAGTTCGGAATTTAGCTGAACAAA
This sequence comes from Enterococcus bulliens, assembly GCF_053761865.1. Lineage (NCBI taxonomy): Bacteria > Bacillati > Bacillota > Bacilli > Lactobacillales > Enterococcaceae > Enterococcus > Enterococcus bulliens. The sequence continues at coordinate 72,893 of NZ_JBSMXK010000001.1, read as the reverse complement.
GTAGTGATTCTACTAAAAATATCAAAGAGATTATTGAACTGATTCGCAATAAATCGGAACACATTGTATCACAAGCAGACCGTTCATATAAAAATGGTGAAGAACAATCACAATCCATCGAACATGCGCTAAGTTCAGCTAGTGATATTTCAAATAGTGTTTTGCAATTTGTTACAAGTATCGAACAGGTCAAACAACATATGCTTGATATCTTAGATAAAAAAGAAACGGTTAGTCTTTCTGTGGATCGAGTTTCTTTAACAGCAACGAATACTTCTGCTAGTACTCAGGAAATTTCAGCAAACTTGGATGATTTCTATCAAGTAATTGAAGGACTAGAAGAGAGTGTTCAGGAAATGGAAACAATGGCCTCGATTATGGAATTCCAAGTATCAAGCTTCAAAATATAATTAAAAGGACACGAATGCAATGGAACAGTATGTTATTTTTCAATCACACCAGCAATATTTTGCACTGTCTGTACTAGATGTTGTACGTGTTATCGAAGTAGAAGCAATCACTTCACTTCCTGAGGTTCCTCAATTTGTGCTTGGAGTATATGATTTTCAGGGGGAAATGATCCCAATCATCGATGTTGGGCAAAAACTATTTTTAAAAGAAACCGATCAAACAAGTGAATCTAAAATCATTTTATGCACTTGGAAAAGTCATACAATCGGGCTAGTAGTAGAAACAATCCAATCAATCGGCACGCTAACTAAAGCTTCTTATGAAGAAAATGAGCTTAATAATACGATCAAACAACACTATATCGCAGAATTTTTAAAATTAGATACACAATTAGTTTTATTACTCGACTTAGCTTACTTTTTTACATTACAGCAAGAAGAAATGATGCTTGAGCAGTTTGATCATTTAGAGGGTAATCTCGATGGATATGAGCAATGAAGTAAAAGTCAAGATTTCGGACTATCGAATTAGTCAAGGACCAGGTCGCTTGATTACTGTTGGCCTAGGATCTTGCGTTGGTACATTGATTTATGATGAACGACAAAAAATAGCAGGTTTGAGCCACATCATGTTACCGGAAAGTTTGCCCTTTTCACATAAAGAACCACTAAAAAGCGCGAAATTTGCTGATTTAGCACTTCCGGAAATGGTAGCAGAAATAAAGAAGATTGTTCCTAAAGCACGGTTGAAAGCTAAGATCGTCGGCGGAGCAACAATGTTTGATTTACCTCTACAAGCCAATCAATTATCAATTGGTGAACGAAATATACAAGCAGTTGAGAAAACATTACAGAAATTAGGTATCCCGATTATTGCCCGCGAAATTGGTGGAAATTCTGGTCGTACGATGATTGTCGATTTAGAGACATTTGCTACTACTGTACGAGTAGTCAACCATCCAATCGTGAACATTTAATGAAAGTAGGACGAACTCATGATCAATTTGATGATTGTAGATGATTCTGCATTCATGCGTAAAGTATTACACGATGCATTGACCCTACCCGATATCAAAGTTAGTGTAGTCGCTAGACAAGGACAACATGCACTACAATTGTTAGAAAAAGAAGTGGTTGATCTGATTTTGTTGGATGTTGAAATGCCCATTATGAACGGTTTAGAGGCACTCACTAAAATCAAGGAACAATACGATATTCCGGTGATCATGGTAAGTTCGACGGATGCGCAACGAATGACTATCGAGGCTTTAGCTTTAGGAGCATCTGATTTTGTGGAAAAACCAACTAATTTATTGAATTTTTCTTCTAAATGGGTGGATGAATTAGCAAATAAGATTCGCTCGCTTGTAACAAAACCGATGGGTTCAGTATCAGAAAAAACGGTTCACTACATCCCAAAACAGCTAACTGTTCCCAAAAGACCTCAAGCACTCGTGATCGGTGCTTCTACGGGAGGACCAAGAGCAATTTTACAAATCATCCAAGCTTTACCAGAAAAAATCCGTATTCCGATTTTTATCGTACAGCATATGCCAAAAGGTTTTACTACGTCATTTGCGCAACGATTGAACAGTGAAACTTCGGTCAGTGTTAAAGAAGCTGAACATTTAGAAACGATTCGGCCTATCGTTTATCTTTGTCCTGGAGACTATCATTTGACGATCCAACGCGATCGGTTGTTACTTGATCAAGAAGCAAAAAAACACGGCACTAGACCTGCTGTGGATTATTTGTTTAGTTCTGCTTCAAAAGTCTATCAAGAACAACTACATGCTTTCTTATTGACTGGTATGGGGAAAGACGGTGCTTTAGGTATGGAAGCGATCAAAACAGAAAATGGTTACACCTATGCTCAAGACAAAGAAAGTTGTGTAGTATTTGGGATGCCAAGAGTGGCGATCGAAAGACAAGTAGTAGATGAAGTTTTAAGTTTGACAAAAATCGCTCAAAAAATCAGTGAATTGGCTAGGTGAGTAGATGACAAATGAAATGAACGATTTCAACGCCTTCAATCAATGGGTTGCATCAGAGTTGAATATTCAATTATCTGATTATAAAGAAAATCAAATGCAGCGTCGGATTTTATCCTTGATGACAACTAAAGGAGTACACACGCTTAATGAATATCAGCAAAAGATTTTAGCTGATCGCGAAATAAGGCAAGAATTTATCGAGCACTTGACTATCAACGTGACAGAATTTTATCGTAATCGTGAGTTATTTGAAATTTTCGAAAAAAATCTTTTAAAAGAGATCGTACCTAATTTTTCAACGATTAAAATATGGAGCGCTGCTTGTTCAAATGGATCGGAACCTTATACACTAGCGATGATTGTAGATAAACATCGCTTGAAAAAAATAACGATTTTAGCAACTGACCTTGACGATAAGATTCTAGCACGTGCAAAAGAAGGGATTTATCGTGAGAACGAGGTGAAAAATCTTTCATTTAAAGATAAACAAGCATATTTTCAGCTAATTGAAACGAAACGTGGTCCGCATTATCAGGTTAATCCTGCTGTTCGTCAAAATATCACATTTAAAAAGCATGATTTATTACTCGATCCATACCCTCGACAATGCCAAGTCATCGTATGTCGCAATGTTACGATTTACTTCAAAGTAGAGGCTAGAGATAAAGTATATCAACGTTTTAGTCAAGCGTTAGTTCCTGGAGGCTTATTGTTCACTGGCGCAACAGAAACAATCAATTTTCCAGAGCGGATCGGATTAAAAAAAATCGATTCATTTATTTATCAAAAAACAAAGGAGTGAGAGTGGATGGACGACAATAGTGTATACCGAACACTCTTTTTTGAAGAAACCGATGACCATCTTCAACAGCTAAATGATCATATCTTAGAATTAGAAAGCCATCCTGAGGATCGTGAGCGATTAAATGATATTTTTCGTTCGGCACATACATTAAAAGGAATGGCTGCAACAATGGGGTATGACGTCATGACGCAGTTGACTCATAAAATGGAGAATCTTTTTGATTTATTCAAGACGGGAACGATCCCAGTGACACATGAACATATTTCATTAATTTTTCGTTGTCTCGATCGACTTGGAGATCTAGTCGAACAGCTACGTGAAGAAGAAGAATTGGAAATCAAGCAAATTAGTGATTTATTGAGTGAATTAGATGTCATCGAAAACCAAAATGGGGGAACATTACAACAAGCAGTCGAACAAATCCAAACGACTAAATTACTGACACATTTTTCTTCATTTGATACTTCTGATCAGTTTGTCGTGGAAGAAGCAAAAAATCAAGGGTACGAAGCTTTCTATATTGGTGTACGTATCGATAAAGAATCGATGCTGAAAGGACCTAGAGCTTTTTTGATCATGGAAAAATTAGGAAAATCAGGAGACATATTACATACTGAACCAAGTATCGAGACTATTGAAGCAGGTGAATTTGAACAAGATATCTACTTGTTATATTTAACAAAAGAAGCTGAACACCTTGTCAAAGAATCTATTGAAGCCAATAGTGAAATCGAAGAAGTATTAGTATTACCTTTTCAAGAAAGTTTAGTCCAAGAAGATCGTGATCAAAAACGACTAGCAACACTCGTACTACCGAATGATCATCAAACAGATACAAAAAAATCAGGAACAGAACTAAAAAAAGCAAAAGCTGCGACAAATCAATCGATTCGCGTCGACTTAACTCGTTTAGATCAATTTTTGAATCTTGTTTCAGAATTAGTCGTCTATCGTAATCAACTAGAAGATGCGAATGGGCGACAAGAAGCAACTGAGGTTAAAGATTCTCTTGAGCAAGTGTCCCGATTGACATCTGAATTACAAGAATTAGTATTAAAAATTCGAATGCAACAGGTCAATGTCGTATTTAGTCGTTTTCCTAGAATGGTACGTGATTTATCGAATGAACTAAATAAGGAAATGGAATTGATCGTTCATGGAGAAGAAACAGAATTAGATAAAACGGTCGTCTCCGAATTAAGTGAGCCACTCGTTCATCTATTACGTAATTCAGCTGATCATGGCATCGAAGCTCCAGCTACACGAATCGCACTAGGCAAACCAGAAAAAGGAACGATCAAGTTAGCGGCTACTCAAGAAGGTAACCGTGTTTTGATCACTTTATCTGATGATGGTAAAGGTATCGATCCACTAGTCATCGCCAAAAGTGCTGCTAAAAAGGGCATCGATACGACGAATATGTCAGATGAACAAATCCAACATCTGATTTTCCATCCTGGTTTTTCTACTGCAAAAGAAGTAACTAATATTTCCGGTCGTGGAGTAGGGATGGATGCAGTTCAATCCAAAATCAATCAATTAGGTGGAACCATTGAGTTGAAAAGTATCGTCGATCAGGGAACGAGCTTCATTATCAAATTGCCATTGACTTTATCGATTATCCAAGCTTTGATGATTCGTGTAGAGCAAGAACATTTTGCTTTGCCATTAGACACAGTAGAGCGTGTTGTACGTATCAAAGAGTCCGAAATCGTAAAGACTGCGGGAAAAGAAGTATATCGTTATCAAAGCGAGTTGATTCCGATTATTCGTACAAATGAATTATTAAAATTGTCAGAAGTGAAAAAAGAAAAAACATTCGTTATTATAGTTTCTATCGATCAAAAAAATTATGGTATATTAGCAGATGAGTTGATTGGTCAACAAGAGATCGTAATCAAAAAAATCGATAGTTTCTTACAAAGTTTGAATACTTATCAAGGAGCCACCATCTTGGGTAATGGAACGGTTGCACTGATTTTAGATATCGATGCGATTTGTCAGGAAGTTCAGGCAAGTATATGACCAAACAAACGATGCGCTTTGATGCACTAAAAGAAATTATCAATATTGGTGGAGGACATGTCGCGACGAGTTTATCACAACTGACTAAACAACGGGTGGATATGCATGTACCAGAGGTCGCGGTCTATTCATATGATGAGCTTTATGAACAAAGTTTTTCTGAAGAAGATTCCTTATATACGTTGACGTGTCCAATCATAGGCGAGCTAGAGGGAATCTTTCTATTTGTACTAACAGATGAGGCAGTCGATAAGATGACGCACTGGCTACTAGATGATTTTGAACAGATCAATGAGACATTACGTTATTCTGCAATGAGTGAACTGATGAATATCGTTACTAATTCTTTTTTAAACGCCATTGCTCATTTACTATCGATCGAGGTCAAAAGTCAGTTTCCTAACGTGATGTATGATTATTTTGGTTCGATTATAGGCAGTATTTATGTTGCGTATGAGCAATACGATGACCAAGTATTGTTTATGAAGAATGAATTTCAATACGAGGGACAATCATTAGATACATCATTATTCTTTATTCCCAAAACGGGAGAACTAGAAAAATTATTCCAAGCGATTGGATTATAAAAAGGAGAAATCATTATGAAAAAAGTATTAATCGTAGACGATGCAGTATTTATGCGTATGAAATTAAAAGACATTTTAGAAAAAAATGGTTACGAAGTAGTCGGTGAAGCCCAAAATGGACAAGAAGCTTTTGAAAAATATCAAGCTACAACACCAGATTTAGTAACGATGGACATCACGATGCCAGATGTTGATGGGTTAGAAGCATTAAAAATGATTCGTGAAATCGATAGTTCAGCTAAGGTGATCATGTGTAGTGCTATGGGACAACAAGGCATGGTAATGGATGCGATCCGTGCTGGAGCAGCTGATTTTATCGTAAAACCGTTTGATACCGATCGTGTGATTAAAGCCATCGATAAGGTACTTTCCTAAGAAGGAGGCTAAATCATGCAGATGATTCTATTTACGATGAATCAGCACTATTATGTCATCGCTGCCCAACACGTTGAAGAAGTAATCGACGCACCTGTAATTACGAAAGTACCATTGGCAGATGCTTGGGTAGAAGGGTTGATCAATTTGCGCGGTACAGTACTGACTGTCGTCAATTTAGCCGAACTGATCGAGCTAGACCACCCTGAGAAAAATCGCAATATTTTGATTATGAAAAAAAACGATGAGAAAAAAGGACTATTGATTGAAGAAGTGATTGAAGTGATCACAATCGATGAAGCTGCGATCCAACTACCAAATACGGACGAGGCTGATTATTATACAGGTGTTCTTTCGATAGGAGAAAAGATCGCCAGTATTATCGATGTGACCCATTTGATTTTTTAGTAAGTGAGGGAAAAAAATGGACCAAGTGTTGACGCAACAAGAAATTGATTTATTATTGCACGCTATGAATAATGGAGAGATCGATCAAGCAGCAAGTAAAATCGAACCAGAAAAACCAAAAGTAAAAAGTTATGATTTCAGAAGGCCAACAAAGCTTTCAAAAGAGTATATCAACACATTGCATATGATCTTTGAAGATTTCTCTAAAGTTTCAAGTAGTGCATTGTCGACACTTTTAAGAACAAATGTTACGTTCCAATTAGCTGCTATCGAACAGATCAGTTATGAAGAATTTATCCATTCGATTCCTAAATTTACGCTATTAGGTCTATTTCGATCGGCACCTTTAAATGGACTACAAATGATCGAGATGAATCCCCAATTGAGCATGTTGCTCGTCGAATTGCTTTGTGGAGGACTAGAGATTCGTCAAGTGACAAAGGAACCTTTTTCGGATGTGGAGAAAAAAAGCTTCACGGATATCGAGTTGGCAATCCTGGAAGAAGTGATGACACGTTTTGCGACGATTTTTCAAACTGCTTGGAAAGAGATCGTTGATCTACAAACTACGGTGGAAGGTCTTGATACCAATCCACAGTTGATGCAAAACATGTCACCTAATGAACCGGTGGTCTTGACTACATTTACTGTACGAATGTTCGAAACAAATTCATTTATCAACCTTTGTATTCCATATGTATTTTTTGAAGGATTGACAGATAAGCTAAGTTTTCGCAATTGGTTTGACTCTAATCAAGCTCCTTCACTAGAAGATCAAGAAGAATTACAGCGCAGTATGGATCATGTTGCTTTTGATTTAGAAGTAATTTTAGGAAATGCGCATATGACACTCGCCGATTTTTTAAATCTAGAAGAAGGTGATGTCTTAAAGTTAGATCAGCGCATCTCTAGTCCGCTAGCTTCTTATGTCGAAAACAAACCGTACTATTTTGCAAAACCCGGTCAACATAATAAGCAACTTGCAGTTGAGTTGCTTGACCCGATGGAAGGAGAGATGTTCATATGAGTGAAAGCTTGACGCAAGAAGAAATCGACGCGATGTTACACGCTGCTAGCACGCCAGAACCTGAAGCACAAAAAAATACATTATTTGATGAACAAACAATCAAAGATATTATTGGGGAAGTCGGGAATATCTCGATGTCACAAGCTGCCACGACGCTGTCTTCTATTTTAGATCGTCGGGTAACGATCACGACACCCAAAGTAAAACGTGTGATTTTTAAAGAAGTTTTAGAAGGACTAGTTGCACCAAAAGTGGCTACTTCTGTCGAATTTAAAGAAGGACTATATGGAACGAATTTAATGCTATTAAAGGTAAAAGATGCGATTATTATCGCTGATTTGATGATGGGCGGTGACGGCCATACTGAAAATCAAAGATTTACTGAATTAGAGCTTAGTGCTGTTTCTGAAGCGATGAATCAAATGATTGGATCAGCTTCAACTTCTATGGCGACGATGATCAAGCGTAAAGTCGATATCTTACCACCAGTTGTCAATGTTTGGGAAGAACCCGATAGTGTTAATTATGACTATTTAGAACTTGAAGAAGAAATCTATCGTATTTCATTTTCTTTGACAGTGGAGGGTTTGATCGAAAGTGAGATCATGCAAGTGTTTAACGGTCCAGTGGTCGATGATATCGTAAAAGCGATGATGGCTGACGAAGCAACGGTGGTCGAGCGTCAATTAGCACCTGAGCCAAAGCCAGAGCCAAAGTCAGAGCCAAAAAAAGTCGAACGACCAGAACCAGTTCAGACACAGCCGACTGTTGAGATACAACAACCAGAATTTCAACAACTGGACACTAAGGAGACACTAGAAGGAAATAATTTAGACTTGATCTTAGATGTTCCATTAGAGCTTAGCGTCGTCTTAGGAAAAACAAAGCGATCGATTAAAGATATTTTAAGTATGAGTACAGGATCTGTCATTGAGCTAGACAAACTGACCGATGAACCATTAGAGATCTTATTGAATGGTAAATTGATTGCTAAAGGTGAAGTCGTTGTGATCAATGAGAGTTTTGGGGTACGAATCACGAATATTTTGTCACAAAAACAACGTATCTTCAATTTGCACGAATGATGTTACGATGAAAAAGTTAAACATTTTGTTTAACTTTTTTTCTTTTTAGCCGATAATCAAAGTGAGCGCAAAAAGAGTGTAAAATGAAAGGAGCACGAAAATATGAAAATCGAAAAAGGCTATGCTGCTTATGAAGCAACTAAAGTCACCAAACAACCGTTGCCCCCGACAAGTCAAGAAGCCAAAACAGCGAAGAAGTCGATTGAAACGACAAAAAGCGTGGATGTCGATCTATCCCAAGCATCTAAAGCAATCAAACAGCAAGTTACTAGTTTAGAAGCTTCTCCCGTTAGAGCAGACAAAGTTGCAGCAATCAAAGCAGCCATCAAACAAGGAACGTATGAAATCTCTCCTGAAAAAATCGCTAAAAGTATGCTAGAGGAGTAGGATAGATGGAAGAAAGAGAAATGATTCGTGTACTCCATCAGTTTTATCGTCTCTTACAAAAAGAGAATCGGGCATTGATCCGTGATGAAGGAGCAAAATTAGAAGCGATCGTCCAACAAAAAGAGCTCTACGTGGAGCGCTTAGCATATTCTGGAAATGTGACAACAGAGATCAAAGAATGGATCCAAAAAATCCAATTTCTACAAGAAGAAAATTTACTACTGACACAACAAGCAATCAGTTATCAACAAGCATTTATGGATGCGATCCAACACGAGTTAAAAAAAGAGCGTGCAGCATATCAACGTACAGCGTATACGAAGACAGCAGGATCAGCTGCGATCATCGACCAACGAATATAGAAATGGAGTAAGTTATGAGTGGATTATTTGGAACATTGGGGACAGCAACGAGCGGCTTAAATACGAATCAGACAGCTCTACAAACGACCAGTCACAATTTGGCCAATACGAATACAGATGGATATAGTCGTCAACGTGTTCAGATGCAGACGACGTTTCCTTACCAAATCGCTGGGACGGGTCTGATTGGAACAGGGGTCAAAGCGGCAGCAGTTGAGCGTGTAACGGATCAGTTCATTACAGGACAAGTCCAAAAAGCAAATAGTACATATCAAGCACAAGCGCAAGTAGCAGATGTTTTAGGCCAATTAGAAGCGATCTATAACGAACCTTCAGATACAGGTTTATTGAAACAAATGGATACATTGACTGATGCTTGGAGCCAATTGGCTAACCATCCAGAGCTAGAGACCGCTAAAACACTGGTTGTCGAACAGGCTAAAACATTTTTAGATACTTTACATACAATTAGCAATCAAACTCAACAATTAGGTTCAGATACGATGAGTTCGATCGCAAAGTCGACACTTGATCTAAATCAAAAACTAGCATCACTACAAACGGTCAATGAACAAATCTTTACCTTAGCCGATCAACAAAGTACACCAAATGATCTATTAGATATGCGGGATAGTTTATTAAAAGATATCTCGTCACTCGTACCGATCGATACGAGTTTTGATGCATCTGGTCGTGTGAATGTTATGATCGGAGGGCAAGTCGTACTTGATCAAAAAAATCGTCAACAAATCGATGTCGTGATCACCAATGATCAAGGGACGGCAAGTTTAGCAAAAGGTGGGAATCAAACCCAACAAGAAACGATCACTGATCCTGATTTTAAAGTAGGAACATTAGTGATCAACCAGAAACAAGTAACGATTTCAAGTGGTACGATTGGTGGATTGCAACAAGCTCAAACAGCAATTGATCAACGCTTGAGTGAATTAGATCAAACCGCAGCAGCGATTGGACGCTCGACGAACTTAGTGTATACAAACGGTCAAAGTGAGACCGATGGATTTTATACATTAGGAGATGGGCAACATTTAAGTCAAACGATGGCTGTCAATGGTGAACTAAGTCGCACTCCGAGTAAATTACAAAGTGGGAAAACTGGCGATGCACCAGCTGGCGATGTATCAAAGGCTTTGGCGATGGTGAAACTAGCGAGTACAAAGTTGACTGAAACCAGTCAGTTAAAACAAAGTTTCGATACGCAAACAATGAGTTTTACTACAGATGCTACAGGATTGACTCATGCTGGACGATACAATACGCTCGTGACGAAAAATGGGATCGAGACCCAACAAGCAAGCCAACGTGCCCAAGCACAATTATCTGTATTGAATCAACTAGAATACAAACAACAATCGATCTCTGGGGTATCGATGAATGAAGAAATGTCTGACGTCATTAGATTCCAACAAGGATTCCAAGCGAATGCAAAATTGATCTCAGTCGTATCAGAGATGCTCGATACATTGATCAATAGGACAGGAGTGTAAAATATGCGTATTACAAATAATATGGCGTATCATGATTTTTTAAATAATCTGACGACCAATACCAATCAAGTTCAAAAATCCTTAAATCAGCTGTCTTCACTCAAAAAAATCAATCGTACATCAGATGATCCGCTAAATGCATCACGCGTGATGAATTTAACGAGTACAGTCGCACAAAATAAATCTTATAACCAAACGATCACAGAAGCGACTTCTTTTGTGAACACACAAGATAGCGCGTTAGGTGCGGTAAACGATTCTTTATTGCGGATTCGTTCATTGATTCAATCAAGTGCCAACAGCACCCAAGGAGCAGATGAGTTAGCAGCAAATAAAGCAGAGATCAGTCAAAGTATTGGAGCGATCGTAGACAGTTTGAATACCAACTTTGATGGACGCTATATTTTTGGAGGAAGTCAAACGACTACTCGTCCTTTTGAAACGGTCGAAGAAAATGGAGTCGTGGTCGGTCTAAGCTATAAAGGAAATGCCGATCCATTACCGCGTGAGATTGCAAATGGCGTAACGATCGATCTCCCTACTGATGGTAGTAAATTAATAGGTAACCAAACTACAGGTGATTTGAATGGTTTTTTCCATCAAGTGATGACGGCACTAGACGCAGAGGATCATCAAACACTAGGCAATGAATCTTTGACTCAAATCGATCAGTTCCGAGATACAATTTCTAATCAACGCACCACGATCGGAGCCGTGAGTACACGTTTGCAATCAGCAGGAGCCCGTAACGATACGGAAAAAAATCAACTCCAAGAAACACTCTCCTTGACACAAGATGTCGATGTAGCTGAAACGTATATGACTTATCAAAATCAAATGACTGCTTATCGCGCAACCCTTGCGATGGGAACGAAGATCATGCAAACATCGATTTTAGATTATATTCGCTAGATACTACTTTTGATGAAGTAGTATTTTTTTATTTTATTTACAAAAAAGACTTAACCTTTTTTTAGGTTATCCGATAATTAATACAGAGAGGAAAAATCTCAAAAAAATATTAGGTATTATATGGAGGGAACTATTATGAGAATCAATACAAACAATGCAGCAATGAATACATACTCACGTTTGTCAGCTGCCAATACATCAAAAACAAACTCTTTAGCAAAATTATCTTCAGGTCTACGTATCAACAAAGCCGGAGACGATGCAGCTGGATTAGCAATCTCTGAAAAAATGAAAAGCCAAATCGGTGGATTGAAACAAGCGAAAAGTAACGCTCAAGATGGCATCTCATTGATCCAAACTGCTGAAGGAGCTTTAAACGAAACTCATTCAATTTTAGGTCGTATGCGTGACTTAGCCGTTCAAGGATCAAATGATACTTTAACAAACGATGATCGTGAGCAATTGAATAAAGAATTTTCAGCATTAAGTGATGAAATCACCCGTATTTCTGGAACTACAGAATTCAATACGAAAAAATTATTAAAAGGAGATGCAGATGATTCTACAAAAGCAGCTTCTTTTAAATTTCAAATCGGAGCAAATGCAGGACAAAACATCGAAGTGAAAATCAAAGATATGAGTGCTACAGGTTTAGGTGTAGATGGGGACACAACTGCAGCAGATGGAACAAAAACAGATGGGAATTTCAAATTAAATGCAACGAGTGATCTAGTTAAGGCTGTTAGTGACGCCCAGGGTGAAGTAGACAAATTAACTTCATCTTCTACTGCAACGGAGATTAAAACTGCTAATGATGGATTAGCTCAAGCTCAAAAAGCAGCTAATGATAATGGTATTGAGAACTCTCAAAAAGCAATTAAAGCTATCGATAAAGCTGTAAAACAAGTTTCTGACCAACGTTCAGATCTTGGTGCGGCGCAAAACCGTATGGAACACACAATCAACAACTTGACTTCATCAAATGAAAACTTATCAGAAGCGAACTCTCGCATCCGTGACGTGGACATGGCTGAAGAAATGATGAGCTTTACAAAGAGCAATATCTTATCTCAAGCAGCAACTTCAATGTTGGCACAAGCAAATTCAATGCCAAACAGCGTATTGAGCTTGTTACAAGGATAATATATAAGGCCGTGGAATTTCCCACGGTCTTTACTACATAACGCAAGTTGAAACTTCGTGAAAGGAATAAAGGACGATGGCCAGTATTACCAGTTCATCAGGTATCAGTACGACACTAGGGAGTTATTCGGGAGTAACGTCTGATGATATCGAAAAATTACTAGCAGCTGATTCTGCAAAGAAAACATTAGCTCAAAATAAGATTACGACCTTCAAAGATCAACAGACTGCTTGGAATGACATTCGGACACGCTTGAATAGTCTGTCTAATCGCATCAGTGATCTACAAAAGGACGATACCTTTGCGACAAAAAAAGTGACAAACTCAAATGAGACAGTAGTAAGTATAACCGCAACAGCTGAAGCTCCAGCACAAACCTATCAACTGAAGGTCACTCAACTTGCGACAGCAACAAAATTAGTCGGTGCACGTATTGCAGAAAGTACCACTACAGCACTCAATCAAACAGGAACGTTGACCTTGAGTGCGGCACAAAAAAGTGGTGAAGAAGCGCAAAGGATCGATATCGACGTGACCGCTGACGATACATTAAAGACTCTAGTCGAAAAAATAAATGGAAAAGCGGATAAAACTAATCTCACTGCATCGATCATGGACAATCGCTTAGTACTAACGGCCAAAAAATCAGGAGAACAAGAGTTTACGGTTTCTGGTGACTTAAGTGAAAGTCTAGGGCTGACTGGGGAAAATACGGCCTATACGGCTGGAAAAGTGGCTGAGTTTGAATTAGATGGATTGAAACTAACTAGAGATACGAACACAATCACTGATGCGGTCGAAGGTATGACCTTTACTTTAAAAAAACCGAGTGACGAGGCAGCAAAAGTCGACATCACCGTTGATCAAAGCAAGACGATTCAAGCTGTGAAAGATCTAGTGGCACAATACAACAGCACTATGAGTTTTATCAATGACAATCTAAGTGTCGGTGATCCTTCACAAACAGATAACAAAACTGGAAAACTTAGTGGAGATTCTACTTTACGTCGCTTACAAGAGACATTAAGCAATCTCTTTACCTCAAATTTTGTTGGTGGAACAGCGTTAAAAGCCAATGACCTAGGGATCTCACTGATCGATCGTAATGGCACTTTGGGCTTGAATGAAGAGACGTTGACTAAAAAGTTGACTGAAGATCCACAGGGCGTCAAACAATTTTTCGTCCAACAAGATCCCGACGCTAAAGGAACGATTTCTGATAAAAATGGCTATACAGCACAGTTAAAAAAAGTCGTAGATGGATATTTAGTCGACAGTACCAGTTCAAAAGGGATCTTGACGACAAAAACGACGAGCATCGATGCCTCAATCAAGGAATTGAACAAACAGATCACACGTTTTGATGATATTTTGACGATGAAACGTGATCGTTATGTCACGATGTTTACTCGCTTAGATCAAGCGATGATGCAAGCTCAGGAACAATTGAATTATTTTACTAGCCAAACCTCAAATAATAATAATTAGGAGTTTTGTAAATGACGACTAAACAAGACCGTGAGGTTTTACAACAAGTAGCGACTACACTAGCCAGTTGGGATGGCTCTTTAGATCAAGCTGAATACTTTCTCACGCTGATCGAGGGTCAACTAGGTGAGTATCCGATGATGGTTGTCGATGACGAGGAGTCACAAGAGCGATTGTTTTCGATTATTCGTATCTATGAACAAATGATTACAACATTGAAAACAAAAAAAGAAAAAGTAAAACAAGAGATGCAAAAAGTACAACAAAGCAATACTGCTGCAAAACTCTATTTTAGACCAGAACAGACGGCTAGTTTTATCGACATACAACTATAGGGAGTACATTATGGATTATAAAAAAGCAAACGCGAATTATTTGGCGGCACAAGTATTAGGTGCTTCACCTAATCGATTGATCGAGATGCTGTTAGAAGGGGCAATCAAGCAAACGAAGATGGCCATCTACTCGATTACCAACAAGCAAATCGATCGAGCGCACCAACAATTGATCAACGCACAAGAGATCGTTAGTGAACTAGAAAGTGTATTGGATGTAGAAACCGGTGGTGAGATTGCAACTCAATTGAAATCTTTATATGTTTTTATTTATGAACAGTTGGTTACTGCTAATATTAAAAAAGAAATCGCGCCGATTGAAAAAGCACAACAATTACTGAATGAACTACTAGTGACTTGGCAAGAATTAATGACAACAATAGACTAAAGGATCAGGGAAATGGATGAAGACAGTGATGAAATGGAAACGAGTAGCTCCTAAACGAAAAGAACAAAGAGGTAAACGTAAAAAAAGTATCGGACCAGTGATTTTTGGAATCTTATTATTTATCGGATTATTGCCATTAGTCATTACTACAGTAAAATCATATCAACAAACACGTGATTTATTGATTCAACGAAATGATATCGCTAAAAGTGGTGCGCTACGTTCAGTACTACGCCAAAAAGAGATCTTACATGAAGATGCCGAGAAGAAGCTAAGCGCGATATTAAAATTACCTGCTTTTAGTGAAACAATCGATATCGATGCAATGCGCGAAGCTTTACAAAATGCTATCGCAGGTGACGGGATCATCGAGAATGTTACGGTTGGATTTGATGATGGGACACATTTAGCACTGAACCAGCTTCCAGCAGATTACGATCCTCGTACTAGACCTTGGTATAAAGGCGCGATCCAAAAGAAGAATACACCTTTTTGGACTGAACCTTATCAAACTGCTGGTGGTAAAAATGAATACGTCGTAACGATCGCTCAATCTAAAATGATCAATGGAAAAGATTTTGTGTTAAGTTTAGATGTTTCTTATAACAATGTAAATAAAGCATTGAGCTCTTTAAAAATAGGGCGTACTGGTTCAGCAATCTTAGTATCTTCTAAAGGGATTATCGTAGCTTCAAAAGAACAAATGGAAGTCGGAAAAGATATTAGCAAAAGCGAATACTTTAAAAAAATCAAAACTGCAGAAGCTGTTTCAGGATCAGTACGTTTAGAAGGTGGAAATAAGATCAATGATGTCGTTTATGATCGTGTGACTAACAGTAGCATTACTTGGGCTGTGGCTAGTACCGATGCAACAGAATTGGATACGGAATTACACGCACTGATCAAGATTTCATTGATCAACGGTTTGATCATCTTAGTCATTGTTATTGTTTTAGCATTTATCATTACCAAATTAGTACGTGAGATCATTTCAGTATTTAATCAGAATTTCGCTGAAGCAGGTGAGGGAAAGCTTGCTGCAATCTATCGACCAAAGAAAAAAGAAAAAGGTCGTTTTTCGATTCAGCAAGGAGCGAAGATTGTAGCCTCACCGAATGCGCAAGGACATGAAATTAACCAGATGGTGACAAACTATAATCAAATGTTGTCAAAAATCGGCACATTGATTGGTAGTGTCCAAAAAGAGAGTGATCGTGTAGCGAACATGTCTGAATCTCTGGTCGAATTATCGAAGCAAACAAGTATCGCAACAGAAGAAGTGTCAGAAACTATTACTGGTATTGCAGAAGTAACAGGAACACAAGCGCAAGAAACTGAGCAAAGTGTATCACAGTTGCAAAACTTGGCTGCCTCACTGCAAGAATTACGCGCAAATGCAATCGAAATGAATGAAAAATCAACGGAATCAACAGTAATCAATCAAGAAAACCTCACAATTATGAATCAAGTCGATGAGAACTGGACAAGTGTCATCGCGCAATTACAACAATTGATGGGGAATATGTCTGATATGGATGGTAATGTCCAAAATATTACAAAAATCATTAATGTAATCAATGATATTTCTTATCAGACAAATTTATTGGCACTAAATGCCTCGATCGAAGCTGCTAGTGCAGGTGAATTCGGAAAAGGCTTCGCAGTAGTAGCTGCAGAGATCCGTAAATTAGCTGAACAAAGTAAAACATCAACTAAAGAAATCGCAGAAATTATTGAAGAGATCCAGATTCAATCCAATCAAATGGTCGCTAGAACATCTGATTCTGTGGAATCGAGTGATAAACAAACGAAATTGATTACAGAAGCAATTCATTCATCAAACGAAGTGTTCACTCGTAGTAATTATATGATCGAGCGTATCCATCAGTTTGAGGAAACTATTGAAGTGATTGTCAAGATTCAAAATACTGTATTAGAAAATCTTGAAAATATCTCAGCTTCGACTGAAGAAAATGCTGCTGGAACACAAGAAGTTTCGGCAAATGCTGAAGAAGTCATGGCATCTATGGAAGAATTTACAAATCATGTTGAAGATCTTCGTGGAATCGCAAGTTCCTTGAAAGGTATGGCAAATCAATTTGATGTGACAGAAAAATAAAAACAACGCTAGGAAATATTTCCTAGCGTTGTTTTTATTTTACAAAAAGCAATAAGTAAACTAGACGAAAAAATAGTAATCCAATTACGATACTAAAAATTAATGGATTTTGTAGCCAAATCATAAGGTAACCAATCAATGGAATATGAAATGCAAAATGACCGATAACATCTTTTTTCTCTACTTGTTTCGTATCTTGGATTGGATTATTGTCGCCTTTGGTAGTAATTTTGTCTTGATCAATACTCACGATGCGATGCGTCACAAGCATATTTTGATCTTTAAACGTGATGATTTCTTTTGGAGCAAGTTTGCTCGTATCAACAGGTTTAATGACAATATATTCTCCCACTTTAAGCGTGGGATACATACTTTCACTAATGACTGTATACCCTCTAAATCCAAAAATCCCACTACGATCTGGACTGGAAAAAATATTTAGAATACTGATAGATAAGACAAAAGCTACGAATAATGTACCGATAAAACGCGATATTTTGGGGAACATAGACATTAGAATATCTCCTATCATGATGAGAGTGTACAATTTAAATAGACTGAAATTGATTAAAATAACGTTTATTTGAATTTTTATAGAAAGTTTTTCCATTAAAAAAGTCTTCAAATATATGTAAAGACAGTTAATTTAATAACTATAATTATATAAAAAAGCGTACAAGTTATCTAAGTAATTGCTAAGAAATAATGAATTTTAAAAAATGCTACGTGTGTTTTCTAAATTTTCATCGTATAATGAAATAAAATTAGGTGTAAGAGCCTAAAAAACGGAAATATTGAAAGAACCCGCATCAAGTGGGTGCTTTTTTTTGTGGCATTAGGAGGTTTGTAATGAAGAATCGAATGTTGATCGTTGCGTATGTCAATTTGTTTTTAGTCTTTTTGGGTGTTGGGTTAGTCATTCCAGTTTTACCGTTATTAAAAAATGAAATGAACTTTTCAGGAACCACGATGGGGATGATGGTCGCGATCTTTGCATTTGCTCAATTGATCATCTCACCGATTGCAGGACATTTATCTGACGTCTTTGGTCGAAAAAAAATGATTGTGCTTGGGATGTTGCTTTTTTCACTTTCTGAGCTGATCTTTGGTTGGGCACAATCAGTAGAGTGGTTTTATCTATCACGTGTGATCGGTGGTGCATCAGCTGCTTGTATCATGCCTTCTGTGACGGCATTTGTAGCAGATTTGACCACATTAGAAGAGCGACCAAAAGCAATGGGGTACGTTTCTGCTGCGATTAGTGGAGGCTTTATTATTGGGCCTGGTATCGGTGGATTATTAGCTGTTTTTGGGACGCGCGTTCCATTTTTTGCAGCTGCTTTTATGGCTTTACTAGGCTTCTTTTGTTCATTGTTGTTTTTAAAAGATACGCCAAGTGTCGTTGCGGAAGAAAAAGCGACAAGAGAGCACAAACCGGGAATGGATGTCTTTTTGGAAGTCCTTTTACATCCTTTGTTCCGTGCCTTTTTTGTGGTAATTCTGATTTCATCGTTTGGCTTGCAAGCATTTGAATCGATGTACAGTATTATGGCGACACAAAATTTTGCCTTTACAACTACTGAAATCTCATTGATGATCATGATCAGCGGAAGTCTGGCATTAGTCATTCAAATTTTCTTCTTCCATCGCATCGTACAATTGATGGGGGAGATTCGCTTGATGCAATTGACCTTTTTTACTAGTGGTATCTTTGTGTTAGTGATCGCCATGACGAGTCAACGTTGGCTAGTTGTGTTGTCTACATTTATTGTCTTTTTATCGTTTGATCTATTCCGCCCAGCAGTGACTACTTATCTATCACATCACGCTGGCAGCCGTCAAGGAGTGATCAATGGATTGAATTCTACATTTACAAGTGTTGGAAATATCTTAGGACCGGTCTTAGCAGGTATGTTGTTTGATATCAATCCATTCTCGCCATATTTCGTGGCAGGAATCATTTTGTTAGTTACGGGTGTTGTTTCTTTAAGCTTAAGTCGTAAATCAAGTATCATTACAGAATAAAAAAAGATGCTGTGACAAAAGTGGGCAGCTCCAAAAAATAAGCCGAATCATTACCAAAACCGGTGAAGCGAGTATCGGAATGATTCGGTTTATTTCGAAAGGAGTTACTTTTGGAACGCCGTTTATTTAGTTTTTAGGGAGGATGACAGAAATTTGTCATCCTCCCTTTTTTAGATATGCAGATGTTTTAAGAAATTAAAACCACTACTGATAAAACTGATCAATGCGATATACAGATAGACGACAAGATAAGGAGAGTCGCTACCGGCAATTGATAAGATGCCGGTTAAGATTGACCAAAAAATCAGTGCCGCAATACCTGTATTAAAACTGATAAAGCCAAATCTTGTCACGGCTCTTGGTGTTAGTTTGTTGAAAACTAGTAGCAAGAGCCCGCTGGCAAATGCGATCACCCAAGCGTAAGATAAAAAGACCGAAGTTACGCCATGACTAAAATAATTATAAAGTAATTGGAACAAATACAATAAAGCGGCAATGCCAAAATAAGGTGTTGCTCGATGTTGTGACATAAAAGACCTCCTAGTTATTTGAAATAAACAATATCGCTTACTGCGCGTTCAGAACTTTGTCCGCTACCACCAACTGTTTGGTTAACGACCTTACCATTGAAGTAAAGTGTAGTGGAACCGCCACCGTCTAGGTTATAGCCGGTTTGGACACCGTTATCTTGCATGACTTGTGCTAGTTGATACAACGATAACCCTTGACTATCGTCCGTGCGACCTTCAGAAACGACGATCAAATAGTGATTTGTACCAATTTGTCCGATGGCTGTTCGAGGATTACTTGCAGCTGATTGGCCTACTTCGCTATTTTCATCGACTACGATTGATCCACTTTCGACTAAGGCTGGACCAAAAGAGAGAACTTGTTGTGCATCGAGAGTATTTGCATCTGTAGTGGCTTCATTGACGATTGAAAAATCACCGTTTTTATCGATGACTAAGGCATCAGTATCTCCATTTGCACTGTCACGATAAAGCGTACCATTTCTTACAACGAATCCTGTACTTCTAAAGCCATAAAAATCACCATTGATCGCTAAGACAGCATCATTGGCTTTAGCAATCGTCGAAGTGGTTTCTTTGATATTTCGCCCATAGCTATTATCGGCTAGAGCAGTCAGTAAATGACTAGGATCATCTGTTTGTACATCGACCAAATAAACAGTCGTGTCATCTATTCGTTGTTCCGTAAGTGAAATGGTCAAGCCATTTCCGCTATAACTGGTATCTGTTTGGACGACTTCTTCACTTTCTGTAGTCGATGTGTCCGTAGTTGTAGTAGTTGTTTGAGTTGTTTGGATCGTCGTAGCAACGATTTGACGATCCGGTAAAATAAATGCTTTTAATAAAATAAAACTAGTGCTTGCAAGTAAAAAAATACTGTAAACAATAGCCCAACGAAAGGGACGTTTGAAAAATTTTTTCATAATTATTTTTCCTTTCTAAGAATGATGATTGAAGATAAAGTATTTTTGAATCTGGAAACTAAAGAAAAATAAACTTAGATCAACGACTAATTTGATGATCAATAGTGAAGAAAAAATTGTAGACAAAGCAGAAACGCTAACACCGCTGATCACTAATTGAGCAATAAAAAGTACAATATATTTCCAGCTTGATTTTTTGATCGGAGCGTCATCGGAAAAGACAAAATGTTTATTCAAGTAATAATTGCACATACCTGCTGTAATGCGAGCAACGAGTGTGGCTAGAAAAATCATTTCGCCAGCTTTACCTAAAACTAAGGAAAGTAACATAAAAAATCCAATATCGACAAATGAAGAAGTCAATGAAGAAAGTAAAAAGCGTAAGAATGGAAAATACACCAAAATCGAATCTTTGATCGGTCGAAAATGTGTTTGTTCATTATTATCTTCATAGATCGTTTCGATTGGAAATGTTTCTAATTGCCACTCTTGATCTTGTAAAGCGAGTAAGACGTTCATTTCATATTCAAAACGATTGCCTTTGATCGCAACTAGTGTCGGAATTTGTGAAAAGGCAAAAATTCTTAATCCTGTCTGCGTATCTTCTAATTTTAATTTAGTCGCTAAACGAAACAGTTGACTTGTCAGACGATTTCCATAGTAGCTTTTTTTAGGTGTTTTTTCTTTTGTAAAGGAGCGAACACCTAAAATCACTTCGTCGTCCTCAATAAAGCGAGCTTTTTGTAAGGCTGTTGTGATATCTGCAATCGTATGTTGGCCGTCACTATCCGCTGTGACAAAGCCAGGAGCATCAGGAAAATGCTTTTCAATATACCGAATTCCATAACGTAATGCGAATCCTTTTCCTTGATTGATTGGATAGCTTAGAAAACTGACATGATCATATTGGATAAATCGATCGAAATAAGGTTGATAGTCTGAGCCGCTGCCGTCATCAACGATTACGATCGGTGTGGTAATCATTTGTGCTAATTGATTCATAAACGTTACTGTTTTTTCAGATGGTTCATAGATTGGAATCGATAAAATTGGTTTCATTTCGTTCACCTCAATGTAGTTGTTGGCATCATGATAAAATATGTGACTTAAAAAAAGCTTAACGAGTCAATAGAAAAAAAATCTCTAACTTAAGTTTGATTTAAGTTTGTTTTTTTAAGATGGAGCCAACGACAAAACAGAAAGGATGAAACAAAGATGGGGATTAAAAAAGTCTTTGAACGTAAAGAAACTAAATATATTTTAACGAATGAACAATTCGCTGCTTTTTTTGAAGACCTCCAACAGTATATGAAAGTCGACCAGTATGGCTTGCATACGATTCAGTCACTTTATTTTGATACAAAACAAGATGAATTCATTCGTCATTCTATTCAAAAACCAGAATATAAAGAAAAATTTCGGGTTCGTAGTTATGGAATCGCAAAAGAAGACGGGTTAGTCTTTTTAGAGATTAAAAAGAAAGTGAAGGGAATCGTCTATAAAAGAAGATTACCCATGACGTATGCCGAATTTTTGAATTGGCAAGAAACGAATGAGCTGCCAGAATCGATCTTACAATCTCAAATTGGATTAGAGATCCAATGGTTATTTAAAAAACATAATGATCTGGTACCAAGAGTATGTATTGCATATGATCGCTATTCGATGTTTTATGAAGAAGACGATCAGTTTCGTGTGACGTTTGATCAAAATATTCGGTTTTCTGCGCAAGAGATGTGTTTGCATGAACCAAAAAATGAACAATTAGTCGCACCAGAGATGAGTGTCTTGATGGAAATCAAAGCAATGGGTGCATATCCATTGTGGTTCGTCGAGTTACTCAATCGTCATGGTGTTCGTAAGAGCAGCTTTTCAAAATATGCTCAAACCTATCAACGTCATCTATTTATAAAGGAGGATACAGCACATGTTATCTAGTCTCTTAACAGACACGCAACCCGCTGTTTCAATTTCAGGAATTTTTATTTGTTTAGTGATTTCATTAGGATTAGGGATGCTAGTCGCACGCGTCCATATGGTGCGCAATGTGTATACGAAAAACTTCGTGATCACATTAGCAGTTTTACCTGTTTTAGTACAATCGGTTATCTTATTGGTGAACGGAAATCTCGGAACAGGAGTCGCGATCCTAGGAGCTTTTAGTTTGATTCGTTTTCGTTCAGTTGCCGGTGGTTCACGAGAAATCGCTAGTGTATTTTGGTCGATGGGAATCGGATTAGCTACAGGAATGGGCTATGCCGTCTATAGTATTGTATTTTCGATCATTGTTGCTGCCTTTTTAGTACTACTTTATACGACTAATTTTGGTTCTAAACCAATCGTGGCAGAACGCGAATTAAAAGTTACGATTCCGGAGGATCTAGATTATCCAGGATTATTTGATGATTTGTTTCAAAAGTATGCTTATCAAAATCGGCTACAATCTGTACGTACGACAACGATGGGGAGTTTATATGAACTACGTTACGTCGTATTATTAAAAGAAGAGGAAAGCGAAAAAGCGTTAATCGATGAAGTCCGGATCCGTAATGGCAATTTACCGGTAATACTAGGAAAAGTGACAAGTAACAAAGACGAATTATAATCAGATGCTGACTTGTAACAGGAGGCTACGATCATTCGTAGTCACAAGTCGCATATGTGACAGAAGTGGGTAGCTCAAAGAAACTACTTCTGAAATACCAGTGATTCATCTTTTTAGGATGTGGCAAACTTTTGTCACATCTTTTTTTAGTTTATTTGTTAAAAAAAGTAACATGAAGATTTAGTTTTAACTAATAATCTATTGTTTCAATTGTAAAAAAGCTTATTTTCATCTGAATTTCAATGGAAGCGCTCCAATTCAACTCGAATTATGAAAAAATAGCTAGTTTTTTCTCATTTTTAATGTTAGGATATCTTACATGAAAGAGAAAAGTTAGAGAGGGGAATGAAATATGGAAGCAGGAAATATTGCATTTATCATGATTTGTACCGCATTGGTGTTTTTAATGACACCCGCATTAGCCTTTTTTTACGGAGGATTGGAACGTCGCAAAAATATTTTGAATACAATGATGATGTCGATCGGCACGATGGGATTAGCGTCAATTATCTGGATCGCAGTAGGCTATAGTTTGTCGTTTAGTGGAGATGGTTCATTTGTTGGGAACTTGAATCATATTTTCTTCCAAGGCGTTTCGATGACAGAAGGCGATGGAATTCCTGAAGGATTGTTCGCTTTATTTCAAATGATGTTTTCTTTAATTACAGCAGCGATCTTAACGGGATCAGTTGTTGGAAGAATGCGATTTCCTGCTATTTTATTATTTTTAGCTTTTTGGTTAGTCATCGTATATGCACCAATGGCTCACATGGTTTGGGGCGGTGGCTTGATTGCAAGTTTAGGTGCCATTGATTTTGCTGGAGGAACAGTAGTCCATATCAGTTCAGGGATTTCTGGTTTGATTTTATGTATCGTATTAGGTCAACGTCGTGAATTTAAGCAAGCAGAATATCGTCCACATAATATTCCATTTGTGGTATTGGGTATGGGATTATTATGGTTTGGTTGGTTTGGATTTAATGCAGGCTCAGCTTTAGCTGCTGATGGTCTAGCGATCCAAGCATTCTTGACAACGAATACTGCAGCGAGTGCGGGAATGTTATCTTGGATGTTGGTAGAGCGGATGTCTACAGGTAAACCAACAGTTGTTGGAGCATGTACGGGAGCAGTTGTGGGATTAGTTGCGATTACACCTGGAGCAGGATTTGTTTCTATTTGGGCATCGATCGTCATCGGTGCATTAGTTAGTCCATTTTGTTATTATAGTATTTCGATCATCAAACAAAAATTTGGTTTCGACGATTCATTAGATGCTTTTGGCTGTCACGGTATGGGTGGAATTTTTGGATCGATTGTTACGGGAATTTTTGCTGATCCAGCAGTAAACGGGAGTGCTGGATTATTATACGGTGGTTTCGATCTTTTCTGGGCACAAATCGAAGCGACAGTGATTACGATTGTATTTGCTGGTGTTGCAAGTTTGGTCATCATTTACATCGTCAAAGCAATTATGCCGATTCGTGTATCTGCTAAAAATGAAGCATTAGGTTTGGATCATAGTGAACACTCAGAAAATGCCTATCCAACATTTGTTGGGTTAGATTCTTAAAAAGGAGCCTAGGACCAATGAAAAAGATTGAAGCGATTATTCGTCAAGAAAAATTAGAAGACATAAAGGAAGCGATCCAACAAAAATTTGACGAGCAGCCGACAGGAATGACAGTCAGCCAAGTGTTAGGTTTTGGCCATCAAAAAGGGATGAAGGACTACGTTCGTGGACAAGCAGTGATCCCAGCTTTTGTTTCCAAAGTGATGATCAGTTTTTTAGTAGAAGATCAACAAGTCGATCCGATTTGTCAATTGATTGTAGACATCTGTCAGACAGGTATAGTCGGTGATGGGAAAATCTTTATTTATCCAGTAGAAGAAGCGATCCGTATTCGTACAGGGGAACGTGGAGCAGCTGCGATTTAAAACGAAGCTTTAATAGAATTAGATAGCTCTAAAAAATAAGCCGAATCATTATCGAAATAGGTAATCCTATTATCGGAATGGTTCGGCTTATTTTTGACGAAGTTACTTCTGGAGTATCAATTATTCGTTTTTTTACGTAATCTTCATCGAGAATTAATATTGGCATGCTACCCTAAAATTACCAAACGATTTAGGAGGTTAGGGATCATGACAAAGATTTTTGCCCATCGTGGTAGTAAAGGAACGCACCCGGAAAATACTTTAGCTGCATTCCAACGTAGTGTTGAACTAGGTGTCGATGGTATCGAATTAGATGTTCACTTAACTAAAGATCAACAGCTAGTCGTCATACATGATGAAAGATTAGAACGTACAACAAATGGGACAGGCTTTATCTATGAATACACTTTGGCTGAATTGAAGCAGTTGGATGCTAGTAGTTGGTTTTCAATCTATGATGATGTTCAGAGAATTCCGACACTACAAGAAGTTATTACACTTTGCAATCGTTTGGGATTTACTGGAATAGTGAATATCGAAGTCAAAACAGATCAGATTCATTATCCATTGATCGAAGAACGACTTGTTGAGCTGTTACAACAAAAAAAGACCTTTATACCGATGTACTCGAGTTTCAATTTACTAACTTTAGAACGACTTTATGAATTAGATAAGACGACAAACAAAGCTTGGATTATGGAGGGCACTGCGAGTACCGTCGATTTTGCAAGTTATTTTCAAGCGATTGACAGTATCCATCCCAATTTTGAATGGGTGATCAAAGCGCAAGAAGAGTTGTTTGAGTTTACGAAATTGATCCGACCTTGGACGGTCAATCAAGAATCTGAAATGTGGATGTGTTTTGAGAAGCAGTTTGAAGCTTTTCACACCGATTATCCAGAAAAAGCATTAGCAATAAAAGAACGTTATCAACAATCGCGACTGGTGACTCAATGATTATGGCGAATTTGACATTTATTTCTCTTTATGTTTTAATATTTTTAACATTTAAAGCAAATAAAAACGTTGAAGAGAAAAGTACGAATCAAGTTGCGGATCATAGAGAGCTTTGGAAATGGTGGAACAAAGTAGCGTAGCGATTGGGAAAATGGTCTCGGAGTTGTTTTTTCGATAAGTAGAAAAAAACGTATGCGCCCGTTATCGCGCTGATGCATGATCGTGCAAAAGAGTTGTCGTTAAGACAATAAAGGTGGTACCGCGGAGTAGAGACTTCGTCCTTATTATAAGGATGGAGTCTCTTTTTTTATTAAGCTTAAATGAAAAAAAGGGGGAAAAGGCGTGAAAAAATGGATAAACAGCGCAATTATAGTAGGAATCGGGTTAGTTTTAAGTGGATGTTACGGAGCAAAGGCACAAGAAACCGCAAAAGAAGAAACAGCACAAAAAATTGCAATCAGTTTACCAGCACCGTTATCTACGTTAGACACGACACAAATGACGGATAAAAATACATTTACAATCGCGCAAAATATTTTTGAAGGATTGTATCGTTTAGACGAAAGCGCAACACCAAAATCAGGATTAGCAAAAGATGTTACGATTTCTGAGGATGGAAAAACGTATACGTTTACATTGAGAGATGATCTTAAATGGAGCGATGGAACTAAACTGACTGCTGCTGATTTTCTGTATGCTTGGACACGTCTAGTCGATCCAAAAACTCAAGGACCGAATGCTTATTTGCTTGATAGTGTAGTGAATAGTTATGATATTCGTACAGACAAAAAAGATATCTCGACGATCGGATTATCGGCACCTGATGACCAAACGTTTATCGTTCAATTAGCTCAAGCGCAACCATCGTTTTTATCTGTGGTATCGATTGCTTGGTTAGCGCCACAAAAACAAAGTTACATTGAAGAACAAGGAGAAAATTATGCACAAACGAGCGAAAAATTACTATACTCAGGTCCATTTATCGTCAAAAATTGGTCACAAACAAGTGATACATGGACATTATTACCCAATAAGGAATACTATGACCACGACAAAGTGGAATTAGAAGAAATTGATGGTAGTACAATCAAAGAAGAAACAACAGGAATTAACTTATATCAAGATAAGCAACTCGATTTAGTGAGAATCAGTGGTCAAAACGTTCAACAGTACAATCAAGATCCAGGATTTGTTTCGCATAATGACATTGCAAACTATTTTTTAGACTTTAATAAAAAAGAAGGTACACCATTAGCTAATGTTCATTTACGACAAGCGATCGCGCATTCAATTAATAAAGAAGATCTAGCAGAACAAGTACTAAACGATGGCTCTAAACCGTTAAATGGATTGATCCCAGAAAATCTCTATCAAAATCCAGAGACCAAACAAGATTTTCGCGAGTATAGTGGTGACTATTTGGTCTACGATCAAACACAAGCACAAAAAGAGTGGACGTTAGCGCAACAAGAATTGGGATCCAATGTAACAGTTGATTTGTTGGTATCAGATGATGATAATGGTAAGAAGATTTCAGAATATATCCAAGCTCAAATCCAAGACACTTTACCCGGTGTGAAAATCGTGATTACACCACAGCCAAAAAATAATCTTAATCAAGCACGTCGCGACAAAAATTACGAGCTGTCGTTATCGGGATGGATCGCGGGAAGTAGTGATTTAGATTCGTATTTTAATTTATATCAAACGGATTCAGCGTATAACTATGGTGGATATGAAAATGACACCTATCGTACATTGGTTGAAGCCGCAAAAACGACAGATGCTAATGATCCAGATAAGCAATTTTTAGATTACAAACAGGCTGAAACACAATTATTAGAAAAAGATGCCGCGCAAGTGCCACTTTACCAAAGTGCTTCAAATTATTTGATCCGAGATACGATCAAAGGAATTCAGTATCCTTTATATGGTACTTATTTTGACTTAAAAACAGCGAAAATTACAGAAGGTGAAAAATAAGATGACTTATGATATATTAACGAATTTTTTAGGCTATGTTCGATTGAATACACGATCAGATGCCACGTCGACTACTGTACCAACAACGATTGGACAAGTTGAATTTGCAAAGATTCTTGAAAAACAGTTGCATGAATTGGGATTGGATGAGATTCATTATGAAGAGCGCAATGGATTTTTAACAGCTGTACTAAAAGGTGATCCGACAAAGACAGCGATTGGGTTTATCGCACATTTAGACACAGCAGATTTTCCAGCTGAAAATATCAATCCACAAGTTCATGTTGAGTATAACGGACAAGATGTACTGTTAAATCAAGAAAAAGGAATCGTATTACGGACAGCTGAGTTTCCAAATTTGAAAGACTATCAAGGGCAGACGTTGATTACAACAGATGGGACGACCTTACTGGGTGCAGATGACAAAGCCGGGATCGTTGAGATTTTTAGTTTATTAGATCAAATCAAAGATTGGGATAAAAAGACTCGTGGAGATGTTTATGTTGCATTTGGTCCAGATGAAGAAATCGGTCGGGGAGCAGATTTGTTTGATGTTACACGTTTTCCAGTTGCGTTTGCGTATACGATCGATAGTGGTCGCTTAGGTCATTTTGAATACGAAACATTCAATGCAGCACAAGCAAAGATTCAAATCGAAGGAACTAGTGTCCATCCAGGAACTGCTTACAAACGCTTGGTTAATGCTTTAAAGATTGCTCAAAAGATCGACCAAGCACTTCCTCAAGATGAAGTACCCGAAGAAACACGCGACCGTGAAGGGTTTTATTTATTACATGATATTTCTGGAACGATTGCAAAAGCTGAGATGACGTATATTATTCGCGATCATGATCGTATAAAATTTACGGAACGTAAACAAAATTTGTATGAAATCATCAAAAAACTAAATCAAGAATTTGATTATGAGCGAATCACTTTGACACTTGAAGATCAGTACTACAATATGCGTGAAATTATAGATCAACACCCACAAAGTGTAGAGTTAGCACTAGCTGCGATTGAAGCAGTAGGATTAAAGCCAATCGTTACGCCATTTCGTGGTGGAACAGATGGGTCCAAAATTTCTTACTTGGGGATTCCAACACCGAATATTTTTACTGGTGGCGAAAATTTTCATGGTCAATATGAATTTATTACCAAAGAAGCGATGGAAAAAACTGCGGAAACACTTGTTAAAATCGTTGAATTAGCAGCTAAATAAAGCCGTTGTGACAGATTTCTGTCACAACCTCTAAAAAAATCGAATAAACGGTATTTCAGAAGTAGCGCCTTCAAAAATAAGCCACATAATTATCGAAATAGATCAATCTATTATCGAAATTATGTGGCTTATTTCTTAGAGCTGCCCACTTCTGTTACAACCTCTTTTATGTATTAAGTTAAATCAGTCAATCGTGCTAGGTACAGTTTGTGTTCTAGTTGATTGTTATGTATGATTTCGACCACTGCAGTATTTGTGAGTACAGTGACGATTTTTACCCGGTATCGTCCTTTTAAGCCAATAATTTTTGTTTGGTAAGTTTCATTTGTCGCGATCGTCAAAAAAATTCCCCCAGTAAATGAATTTGATAAAACGTTTAGTGAATGTGCTTTTTTTCACTAAATTTTGATATGAAATAGCAAACAGGCCAGATCAATAAAGGATTATAATGAAATTAAAATGATTATAACACGATATGAAAAGTTTTCAATACTTTTTCAGAAAATAAATTTTTGTTTGATTGAAGAAATTACTCTAAATAGAATCTACTAGATATGAAGAAATCCAAAATGATTAAATAAATGATAAAAAAATTCAATAAATACATATGTTATGCATATCATGTCTCATTTCATTCCATTTTTTTGTTATACTAGGAGCAACACAAAAAGAGAGGTTGACAATTTTGACAATAAAAGCAATTGTAGTAGATATGGATGGTACTTTTTTAAACGAGGAAAAGACGTATGATCGTGAACGTTTTTTACGCTTAAAAAAGATGATGAATGAACGTGGTATGCATTTTGTAGTTGCATCTGGTAATCAGTATGATCGGTTGATCGAGTATTTTCCAGATTTTGGGGAAAACTTGTTTTATATTGCCGATAATGGTGCCGATATTCGCTACCATGGAGAAACACTCGCCGCTCAGACGCTACCAAAAGAATTGTATCCTGTCCTAATTGCCTACATTAAAACGCATTTTAAACAAGCACATATGATTTTGACTGGAAAAAATGGGGTTTACGCTGCAAAAGACGAACAAGCTCAATTTTTGGAAATGGCGTATTTTTTCTATCCTAAGATCGATTTGATCGATTTTTCAGAACCGATCGAAGACGATATTTTTAAATTTGGATTGAATTTTCCAGCTGAGATCGTACATGAAGCAGTGGCTGAATTGCAACAGGTATTTGGGGATCGTGTCCAAATCGTAGCTAGTGGTCATGGAGCGATTGATGTTGTTTCCAAAGAAGCTGGAAAAGAAGTTGGCATTCAAAAAATGCTTGAGTTCTTTGATTTAAAACCAGAAGAAATCGCAGTTTTCGGTGATAACTATAATGATATCGGTATGTTTAAACAAACGAAAAATAGTTTCGCACCGTCAAATGCAGTACGTGATATCAAAATATTAGCTAAAGAGATCATCGGTTCTAATGAACAACAAGCCGTATTAGAGAAAATGGAAACCTTGATCAACTTAGTCCCAGTATATGCGTAAAATACCGCTATTGTTTTCTACAAAGAAAGCAATAGCGGTATTTTTTTAAAGGATGTGGGTGATAAAATTTTGTGTAATTGGAAAATCTTTTGGTTGTTCCAATGAAAGAAGTTCTTCTGTGAGTGTTAATTGATAGGTTTCAGATTGTGTATAGGATCTAAAGAAATAACTTCTTTTTTTCGTGTCATAAAATGCTTTGTATTGCGTGTAGTCAATGCTACCGTCATTTTTGACATTGACACCTTTAGGAATTGTTATGGTCTCTAGTAAAGACAACGTATTTGTCAGTAATGCATCATATCCTTGATTTTTTTGGATATTTGCACGTAAAAAAGCCATACGGACAAAGCGTTCCGGTCCAGTAAATCCTCCAGGTAAGCCGAATGTACCAGAACCTTGGCCAAATGGATGTGCAGTGAACTCATTGAATGCACTATTTGAGAAATTTTGAGTTTGTAAGCCAATATAATTATTTAGATTTTTTAAATGCCATTCCATTTCGGGGCTATTCGTCATAACGCGAACAGGATTTTCTTTTAAATGTAAGCCACTAGCAGAGCTTTCCAAAACGATCGTGTCCCCAGTTTCATCAGAAACAATAAAATGTAATGGCAATACGACTTGTAATATCGGATTTTTTAAAGCGACTAGCTGGATCTGATCCAGTTTTTGACGTAAGGTGGCAACAGAATCAATCGTACCCAATACCCACATCAAAAATTCATGAGGTGCTAGGTTCGTTTTTTGTGGATCGGGTTGATCAGCATAAATTGCTTCATTTGGAAAATAAAGCTCCATCACCGTTACACCATGTTCATTAATCCCATCTGCGAGTAAATCCCCCATTTTAGGATTTCCTGTTCCCATAAAGCCATAGGGAAACGAGATCTCATGACCAAGTTGTGTATGAAAAAGATAGTTTTTCGGAAATACAACAGGTCGGCCATCTAGTTCAAAGCCAAAGTCCATTGTACGTGCAACAATCGTTGTATCAGCATCTTGTAAAGTAAAACTTGTACACATGTAGCATTCCTCATTTCTATTCGATTCATTTCACCGTAAGTGTACCACTTTTTGAGAAATACCGATCAAAATGTAGTGGGATGTCTTCTAGCAAAATCATAAAAACGAAATTTATCCACGCGATGGCGACTTTCTGTATATTGAAATTGTTGGGCATTGGCTAAAAAAACTCGACTTTGAATCGACACGATATTGACGTCATTATGGTTTAAATCGAGATATAGTCGATCCGTTTCTTGTAAGTGATCGATTCGGATTTCTTTTTCGGCAAATGAAATATTAAGATGCAGTTCTTGTTCAAAGTATTTATAAATCGAATCACTCGCAATCGATTCATCTAAATGCTTCACGTAACGACATGCGATATAGTCTTTATCTAAAATTACTTTTTGATGATCGATTTCACGTGTACGTAACAAGACCCAAACCTTTTCGCCGATATCAAAACCAGTTGTGAGACTAGTGGCTTCATTGATCGTATCTTCAGTCAATAACACCACTTTAGTATGACCACTATACCCATAAGAGTTTTGAAGTTCTTTATAGCTAGTTAGTCCAGAAATCGGGAAACGAAGCTGTTCGCGTTTTAAAACGATGGAACCTTTCCCTTGGATTTTTTGGATATACCCATTTGCCATCAAACGAGCTAATGCCTTACGCACAGTATCACGAGATACATTGTATTGTTGACTGAGTTGGTTCTCACTTGGTAAGTATTCTCCAGGTGCAAATTCTTCTTTTAAAATATGGTTTTCTAAAAGTTGATAGATCATTTCATAGGCTTTCATTATTATGACTCCTAACTTGTACGTATTTCTTCAATACAAGTATAAAATAAATCAAAAAAATCTACAACGAATAAAAAGATTAGAAAAATTTAATAAAAATAATAGAATATATGCTACTTGTGGGATGAATTACCAACAACAATCTGTTAAATAATGGATTTTCTTAAGAAATAGACAATAAAATGAGAAAAATTTAGTAAATGAGAAAAATAAGCGCTGTTGTTATTTTGCAAGCGCTTTACAAACGGTTTTTATTTTCGTATAGTGGACTTAAGATGACTTGTACCTACAAGTGGAAGGAGAACAGATCATGGGGAAATTTGAAAAAGATGCAACTAAGTTACTAGAGTATGTTGGTGGTCGTGATAATGTTTCGGCGATTACACATTGTGCGACGCGGATGCGGTTTGTATTGGTTGATCCTAAAAAGGCAGACGAGAAAAAAATCGAGGATCTTGATTCCGTTCGTGGGATCTTTACCAACGCAGGACAATTCCAAGTCATCATCGGGAACGAGGTCCCGACGTTTTACCAAGAATTTGTGTCGATTGCTAAATTAGAGGGCGGTTCAAAAGATGATGTGAAATCAGCCGCTAAACAAAATCAAAACCCCGTACAACGTGCAGTCACTTTATTAGCAGAGATTTTCACGCCATTATTACCTGCAATTATCGTCGGTGGTTTGATTTTAGGATTCCGTAATGTTTTAGAAACTGTTCCAATGGGCTTTTTGGATGGCAAAACAATTACCGAAAGTTCCGTTTTCTGGAATGGTGTCAATAGCTTCTTATGGCTTCCTGGTGAAGCAATCTTCCACTTCTTACCAGTTGGGATCACTTGGAGTATCACGCGTAAGATGAAGGCGACTGAGATTTTGGGGATCGTATTAGGGATCACCTTAGTTTCACCACAATTATTAAATGCGTATGCGGTAAATAGTACTAGTGCAGCAGATATCGCACAAAACTGGACATGGGACTTTGGATTTTTTACAATGGAAAAAATCGGATACCAAGCACAAGTTATTCCAGCGATGTTAGCCGGTTTCCTATTAGTTTACTTAGAACGCTTCTTTCGTAAACACATTCCAGAAGCAGTCTCAATGATTTTTGTCCCATTCTTCTCATTGATTCCAACGATTTTAGCAGCTCATTTGATTTTAGGTCCAATTGGTTGGAAAATCGGTTCAGCGATCTCAACTGTTGTAAATGCTGGTTTGACGTCATCATTTAGCTGGTTGTTCGGTGGGATTTTTGGAGCCCTCTATGCACCACTGGTAATTACTGGTTTGCACCATACAACACTTGCGATCGATACTCAATTGATTGCTGACTTTAGTTCAACGAATTTATGGCCAATGATCTGTCTATCAAATATTGCGCAAGGTGCGGCCGTATTAGCAGTCGTAGTTGCGCACCGTGGCAACAAAAAAGAAGAACAAGTATCTGTTCCATCAGTAATTTCTGCCTGGTTAGGGGTTACGGAACCTGCGATGTTTGGGATCAACTTAAAATATGTGTATCCATTTGTTGCAGCCATGATCGGTAGTGGGATCGCGGGAATGTTTGTTACGATCTTCGGCGTACGTGCATTATCAATTGGAGTCGGTGGACTTCCAGGAATTTTAGCAATCAAAGCCAATTACTATGGCGTTTTTGCAATCGCGATGTTGATTGCCATTACGGTACCATTCTTCTTAACATTATTCTTTAGAAGAGCAGGCATCTTTAATAAAATCGATCGTGTCGGGGAAGCATTAGATCCAATCGATCCAAGTTTAGAAACACCAGTGACACCAGTTAGTACCGTCAAAGAAACGACTTTATTTTCACCATTAAACGGTCAATTGTTCCCACTTAGTCATTCAGTAGATCCAGTATTTGCACAAGGTGCGATGGGACAAGGGGTTGTGATCGAACCAAGTGAAGGAAAACTCTATGCTCCACTAGATGGGACGATCAGTTTATTGTTCCCAAGTAAACACGCGATTGGCTTAGTTGATGAAATGGGAATCGAATTGTTGATGCATGTAGGATTAGATACCGTACAACTAAATGGTGATCATTTCACGGCACATGTCAAACAGGGCGATGCAGTGAAAAAAGGTCAATTGTTATTAACGTTTGATAAAGCAGCGATCGAACAAGCGGGCTATCAAACACAAACACCGATTATTATTACCAATCCAAGTAACTATCAAGTCGATCCCTTGATGCAAGAAGGATCAGTTAAAGTGAATGACGCGATCATTCATGTGACTTCACTTTAAGGATCGAAAAAAAGAAAGAAGGCTACGTATGAAAAATACCGTAATCTATCAAGTGTATCCAAAATCATTTTACGATACGACAGGCGATGGAGTCGGCGATCTAAATGGTGTCAAAGAAAAATTACCTTATCTACGTGAATTAGGTATCGATATGATTTGGTTAAATCCTTTTTATCCAAGTCCACAACGAGATAATGGTTATGATATTTCAGACTATTGCGCCATTGATCCTCGTTTTGGTACGATGGCTGACTTTGAAGCATTAGTCAAACAAGCAAAAGCACTTCATATCGAGATCATGTTGGACATGGTATTAAACCATGTCTCAACGGATCACGAATGGTTCCAAAAAGCTTTAGCTGGCGAGAAAAAATATCAAGACTATTTTATCTTGCGTGATACACCAACCAACTGGCAATCTAAATTTGGTGGCAATGCTTGGGCGAAGTTTGGCGATACGGATCGCTATTATCTACATTTATATGACCCAACGCAAGCAGATTTAAATTGGCATAATCCGGAAGTCCGCGAAGAATTATTTAATGTAGTTCGTTTTTGGATGGAAAAAGGTGTAAAGGGTTTTCGTTTCGACGTGATCAATGTTATCGGCAAAGATGTTGTCTTAAAAGATGCTGCTGATCAAGAAGGTAAATTTGAATATACGGATCGCCCGATCGCACATGACTTTATCCATGAGTTGAATCGTCAGACCTTTGGCGCGGATCCTACGATCATTACAGTTGGTGAAATGAGCTCAACAACGGTACCAAATGGGATTTTATACACCCGTCCTGATCGTGAAGAGTTAACGATGATCTTCAATTTCCATCATTTAAAAGTCGACTATGAAAATGGTCAAAAATGGACCGATTATCCTTTCGACTTTAAACAACTGACCTCGATTTTACATGAATGGGGCGAAGGAATGAGCGAAGGCGATGGTTGGAATGCCTTATTCTGGAATAACCACGATCAACCACGTGCGTTAAATCGCTTTGTCGATGTCGAAAATTATCGCATCCGTGGAGCGCAAATGTTGGCAGCGACCATGCATTTAAATCGCGGTACACCATTTATTTACATGGGTGAAGAGATCGGGATGGTCGATCCGGACTATCGTTCGATCGATGATTTTGAAGATATCGAATCAAAGAATGCGTATCAAATGCTGATGGATCAAGGGAAAACAGCTGAAGAAGCTTTGCATATTGTGAGCTTGAAGTCACGTGATAATGCACGGACGCCGATGCAATGGGACAGCAGTACACATGCTGGATTTAGTAAAGGACAACCTTGGTTAAAAGTTGGCAATCATGCTGATATTACGGTGGAACATGAGCTGAATGATCCAAAAATCTTTGGTTTTTATCAAGAGTTGATTCGTTTGCGTAAGACATATGAAGTGATTGCTGAAGGGGATTATGAAGCATATGCTAAAGATCATGATCAAGTGTTTGCTTACGTGCGCCAGACAGAAGATGCTGAGCTATTAGTCCTGAATAATTATTATGGCGATCAAACGACGATCGAGATACCAGAACGTTTTGTAGCTGGTGAGATCTTATTGACGAATGTTGACAAGACGACACTTGAATCAAATCAGCGCTTAGAACCGTATCAAACATTAGCGATTTTAGTGAAAAAATAAAAAGATCCCCTCATCAAATAGGTGAGGGGATTTTTGGTTTAGCTAGGAACTTATTGGATTGGAAAATGATTTAATAGAAAAAGTAATAAAAATGGTGCTAAAGCTGTACCGAATATTAAGCCATATAAAAAATAGAATCACTTTTTTGAGTAAAAAATACCTAACACAATAGTAATCAAACTATAGAGGGCTGCGATACTAAAATAGATGAGCGTACCATAGCCGTTGAAATCATAGCTTGACTGTATTCATTAGATAGATTCCTTTCATCTATTTTTGATATCAGTATCCGATGTGTTGTAAATTCTTTATAATGCAAATCTGTAATCTAGTTTATCGATCTAGACAGTATAAGAGCATAAAAAAAACTCACTAGCGAGGACTAGTGAGTCAGGGAGAAAGAAATGAAAATCATTGGTTTGTTTGGGTATGCTTAGACTGTACAGGGGATAACTTAAATCAGGCTTAAATGAAACTATTTTTGTACATTTACGATCGTCCGACCTAAATGACGTCCTTCTTTTAGTTGTGCGAGTACTTCAGGTAATCCTTCTAATGTCGTTTCATTCACCAAAGTAGTACCGGTGGTGTTCCAGTCTGTCGCCATTTTCTCCCACATTGCAACCCGGCGTTCATTGGAAATATTCACAGAATCGATTCCTAAAAGGTTAATCCCACGTAAAATAAACGGCAATACCGTTGTCGTCAATTTGATCCCACCAGCATTTCCACATAGCGAAACGCTACCGTCGTAAAAGACGTATGGCAGTAAATCCGAAACGAGTTCGCCACCGACTGTATCTAAAATATAATGGAATTGTTGCTTGGCCAATGGTTTTTTCTCAAAGTTGAACTCGCTTAACAAGAGAACATCAGTAGCACCCAATTTTTTTGCGACTTCGACCTGATGTTCTTTACGCACTAAAGCTATGATCTGTGTATAGCCAGCTTTTGCGAGCATTTGTACGGCTAGGCTACCGACACCACCTGTTGCACCAGTGACTAAAATCGTTTGTTCTTTTTTAGCATTTAGCCCATTTTTTTCTAAAGCGTCGATCGATAATGCTGCAGTTAAACCAGCTGTGCCTAAGATCATTGCTTCTTTTGGCGTTAAGCTTTCGGGTAAAGGAATGACCCATTCACTGGGTACCCGTGCAAATTCAGAAAATCCACCAGTATGGCTCATCCCCATTTGATATCCAGTCACTAAAACGTTTTGTCCTTTAGTAAAATGAGGATCTGTTGATTCAACAATTTCACCGCTTAGATCGATTCCCGGAATCATTGGATAGTTGCGGATCACACCGCCATTTTTTTGAACAGCCAACATATCTTTATAGTTTGTTGAAGAGTAGTGGACTTTGATAATCACCTCTCCAGCAGAAAGATCGTCAAGTGTAAGTGTATCTTCAACCGTATACTGAATCTGATTTTGTTCTTCTTTTACCACTAGGGCTTTAAATGGGTTCATAAATAATTTCTCCTTTAAAATAGTTTTGTAACAAAAATATTCTCAAAGCGAATTTAGCATGTTATGATACGTTTGTCAATTATAGTAAAAGGAGCTTGTTATGTTAAACGATTGTATGAACTTTTTGTTGAGTGTATCCCAGCATAAAGTATTTAAATATTATAGTAAACTTTTAGAAGAAGCCGACTTGACTCCAGCCCAAGCTGGAATTTTGAATTGTGTGTTTGAACAAGAAAAAATTACGCCAAAAGAAATCGGACAATTACTCGTATTGGAGGCACCTACTGTATCTGGTATTTTAAATAAAATGCAAGCACAAGGGTTGATCACGCGAATGACAGATGAAACCAATCGACGAATCGTTTGGGTCGAAGCGACAACGCAAGGAAAGTCATTGCAACATGAAATAGAAAAAGCAATGACTACATTAAATCAAGAAGTATTAAAAGAATTCACACCTATTGAGCAGAAAACGATCAAAGTGCTATTAGCTAAATTAATTCAAGCAGATTTTTAAAGACTATGATGGTGCTCTAAAAAAGACATAGAATGCTGCAATAAGATAAATAAATGTACTGAATAGCTTTTTTTATAAGGGGGCTTACTAAAATGAGTATTGATCGCTTTTTTAAAGAAAAGAAATTATTAACAATCCCTAGAAAAAATAAAGATAAAAAATTGATTTTTGACTATCTTAGTGCGCAATTTTTAGAAGATAAACTGTATACCGAAAAAGAAGTAAACGACGTGTTAAAAGCGTTCTATCCAGATTATGCGATTTTATGACGCTTCTTAGTCGATCATCATTATTTGATCCGCGATGCTTATGGTACGGTTTATCAAAAAAATACAGCTAAAGCAATTTAGTCAGGAGCGTGTCGACAGATGAGGATTACGTATTATGTAAAGGTATCTGATGAACTTATAGCGCAACCAAGAATTTTTAGGATTCCAAGCACTTCATGAAGATACTATCTTTAAAAAACAGTATGAATAGCTAAAAGGAAAATCCTTGATTACAAATCTATTTTTCGTAGAAACCGATGCCGATTTACCAGAAACATTCACTTTGGAACAGTTACATGTTGTGGAAGTAGATCACGAGATCATCAAGATGAATGGATTGCTCACTTTAGATGAAGTATCAGAGTTATTGGATATCGTGATATCACTTCAGTTTGAGAATAAATTATAAGGAGTACAAAAGATGCGAAAAGTTTGTTTTTATGGAGCTATTAGTCTAGATGGTTATTTAGCTGATGAACACGATAGTTTGCAATGGCTATTTGATACTCCAACTGGCGAAAAAACCACATATGAAGAGTTTGACGCACAAGTAGACACGACGATCATGGGGCGTGTCACGTATGAAGAAGTTAAAAAAGAAGGAATCGAATTTGGAATCTGTCCTGCGCCGTTAGGTAGGAATTTTACTGAATAAAAGACAGGTTGACAAGAAAAATAAGTTTCGTTAAAATAAATCAACATTAAAAATAAATGAAAAAACGATGAACAGTAGAGATGAAGAAATGACAGCTATAGCGAGTCTAAGAATGGTGGAACTTAGATGCTGGTTCTTTATTAGATGAACTGGGAGTTTTTTGAACGATTCAAACGTGTTGCTACGTTAACAGCTTGAGCCCAAATAAAAGGTGGTACCGTGAATTTATTCGCCCTTTTCGCAATTGCGAGAAGGGCTTTTTTGTATTCTAAAGGAGGAAATATATGAGACAAAATGTAGTGTTAATACAAATGGATATTGTGTTTGGTGAGCCTGATAAAAATTATCAAAACGTGAAGACATTGTTTGCTAAAGCAGATTTACACCAAGGAGACCTTGTTGTCTTGCCGGAGATGTGGAATACCGGCTATGACTTGACTCGTTTAGCTGAAATTGCAGATGTCGAAGGTCAACAAACACAAGCTTGTTTAACAGCTTTAGCTAAACAGTATCACGTGACGATTTTTGGTGGATCGGTCGCAGTACGAGTGGCCGATCAGTATGTCAACCGTGCTTATATCGTGGATTCGAATGGAACAGTCATCACGTATTACGACAAAGTTCATCTATTTGGACTGATGCATGAAGAAAAATATTTAAGTGCAGGCAATCAAACTGGGCACTACCAGCAAGATGGATTTAATTATGCTGCACTTATCTGCTACGATCTAAGGTTTCCAGAATGGTTCAAAGTACAAGCAAGTTTAGGAAGTAATGTATTTATCCTATGTGCACAATGGCCAAAACCTCGAATCGAACAATGGAAAAAATTACTAGTAGCACGTGCAATCGAAAATCAAGCCTACATCATTGCCGTCAATCGTGTGGGCTGTGATCCAGAAAATGAGTATAACGGACATTCTTTAGTCGTTGACCCCACTGGTGAGATCATACTTGAACTGACCGATAATGAGCAAATTGCTCAGGTGGAGTTAGAGTTAGACAAAATTCAACAAGCTCGTCAAGCGATGTCTGTATTAAGTGATACGCGTCCAGATTTTTATGAACAAATTCGCAAAGGAGGAAACAACGATGCCAATTAAATTCTCAAAAACCGTCGAAGCTTTACCGACACAATTTTTTGCCACACTTGTTGCCAAGGTCAATCAAAAAATCGCTTCTGGTGCAGATGTGATCAATTTAGGTCAAGGAAATCCTGATCAACCCACGCCCGATACGGTTGTAAATGCTACGATTGCAGCATTAAAACACGCTGAAAACCATAAATATTCACAATTTCGTGGCGGTATTTCGTTTAAACAAGCCGCAGCAGATTTTTACAAAAAAAAGTACGGGGTGACATTGGATCCGGAAACAGAGATCGCCGTGCTAGCTGGAAGTAAGATCGGATTAGTCGAATTGCCATTAGCGCTATTAAATCCTGGTGATACCTTAGTTTTACCAGATCCGGGCTATCCTGATTACTTATCTGGTGTGACGCTAGCAGACGTAAAACAAGAATTGATTCCACTAAAAGCAGAAAACGGATATTTGCCAGATTATCGTACATGGTCGGCCGAGTTAAGACAAGCGGCTAAATTACTCTACTTAAACTATCCCAACAATCCCACTGGTGCTCAGGCTACTCCAGCATTTTTTGATGAAACTGTGGCTTTTGCAAAAGAACATGATTTGGCAGTGGTACATGATTTTGCCTATGGTGCTTTAGGTGATGGTATCGATGCACCAGTTAGCTTCATGCAATCAGAAGGCGCAAAAGAAGTTGGTGTTGAACTGTATACTTTTTCAAAAACTTACAATATGGCTGGTTGGCGTATTGGGTTTGCAGTAGGAAATCCCACGATCATTGAAGCGATCAATCGCTTGCAGGATCATTTATTTGTCGGGATCTTTCCGGCTCTTCAAGAAGCTGGAATCGCAGCTTTACAAGACGAAGTGCAGTTAGCTGTAATTGCTAAACAATACGCAACACGCAGAAAAGCATTTATCACAGCAGCTGCTAAAATCAATTGGCAAGCATATCCTTCTGATGGCGCATTTTATTGCTGGATGCCAGTACCAAAAGCGATGACTAGTCAAGAATTTAGTGATCTATTATTAAACAAAGTAGCTGTGGCGACAGCACCGGGGATAGGCTTTGGAATAGAAGGAGAGGGATATGTTCGTATTGGTTTGACTGTTTCAAGCGAACGTTTAGTTGAAGCGGTCGAACGAATCGGAACATTGAATTTATTTTAAACATGAGTTTAGAAAGCCTCTGATAGTTTAGGAGGCTTTTTTTTATCAAAAAACCTCACTAGCGGGGACTAGTGGGGTAGGGAGAAAGAAATGAAAAAAATTGTTTGGGTTTGTTTGGGTATGGATAAAGAATACAATGTCTAGCTTAATTGAAACTTAAAACCATAAATTAATTGTACGACCAAAATCATTTACAAAATTTGGCTCTTGCAGCATAGTGAACAGTTCAAGGCCTTCTTTAGAGATCTGCTGTTTTACGGCAAGTAATCTAAGGTTAGCGCATAATTCAGAAAGAACCTTAGTTTCGTCTTGCTTTAGTTCTAGCTGATGTAAGGCGTGATCAATTAACTGGTTTTCCTTACTCGAAGTAAAGGTCAAAGATTGTAAATACGATGCCACAGTTTTTGATGTTTTCATAAAAAATTCCCCCAAGATATTTAATTTAAAATCCATGATGAAACATTTTGTTTTAGTTCTTGTTGAATTTTTAGATTAGATGACCAAACATCTGCAAAACGATCATCATAAATTGTAAGCAGTGTATCTGTTTGGTTATTATAGAAAATAATTGGAATCTCAACAGTTAATTTTCCATATTTTGGAAAATCTTGATAGCAGATACCTTCAATTAATTTAGTTAATCTAAGGTTGTTGATGGAGGTTTCAACGACAAGCACAGTAACAGGCTTGTCGTAATATTCTTGCCATGAATCCGTACAAAAACTATCGATAATAGTAAATGTATAACGACGTAATAATTTTTTTAGAATATTTTTTTTGAAATTATCTGGCAATATCATGATCAGTTGTAATTTCTGATTTTCTGGAAAAATCGTATCAACTAATTTTTTTGCACGTTCAATACTCGTTGTGATGCGTAATGTTTCATTGTCTTCATCATCTGAAGATAAGTGAAATGATATAGTTTCATGAAGTGTTACGGTATGATGATGTTTTTTATAAATCTTGCGTTGCGTATTGTCGAGGTCATATTTCCATCCTCCTTTAACATCTAGTATACACCAAAAAAACTCACTAGCGGGGACTAGTGAGGTAGGGAGAAAGAAATGAAAAAATTAGTTTGTTTGGGTTTGTTTGAGTATGAATAAAGAATACAACGTCTAACTTAAATGAAGCTTGAACGAAAGCAGAAAAATCAAAAAACGTGCTGATTTTATTTCAGCACGTCTCTTTTTTAGATTTTCGCAAGTTTTGCTAAAGTTTCTTCTTGTTCTTTTTGGATTTTAGCGAGAACTTCTGGTTTTTCTAATAGTTCTAGAATCGTGAAAGATAATCCTTTGGCTGCATCGATCAGTCCTTGTTTACCTTCAGGAGAAATCGTCGCATTGGCCATTTCAATCGTATGCGCACCGACTTCTTCACCAGCGATTTTGATGAATCCTTGAATCGTCGGACATTTATAACTTACAGCACCTACATCGGTCGATCCTGTTGCAATCTCATCGACAGGAGCAATATCAGTCAATCCAATTTCTTGATATTTCTCTGTTAATAATTCCGCTAGACCGTAGTTGATGACTGTATCGTCATAAGGGCATTCATAGACAGAGGTCTTCATTGTTACGTCATTTGCTAGACAAATTCCTTCAACGGCTTTAACTGCACGATCTTTCAAATAAGTCGCATAGGCCATCGTAGGTGCTCTAAAGTAATATTCTAATGAAGCGTAGCCTGGAATGACATTTGCTGCTTCACCGCCATCTTTAATGATACCGTGGATGTAGCTATTTGGTGCTGCATATTGGCGCAATAGATTGATTTGAACATAACTCATAACCGCAGCATCAAGTGCAGAACGGCCAAGATCTGGATGGCAACCGTGAGCTGTTTGGCCAAAGAATTCAAATTTCAATGGATATAAGGCACTTGAACGACTTCCCACACCGTGATTTGTTGCCGGATGGACCATCAA
The DNA here is from genome assembly GCF_053761865.1 of Enterococcus bulliens. Taxonomy (NCBI): domain Bacteria; kingdom Bacillati; phylum Bacillota; class Bacilli; order Lactobacillales; family Enterococcaceae; genus Enterococcus; species Enterococcus bulliens. The sequence goes on along the minus strand of NZ_JBSMXK010000001.1, from coordinate 29,021 downwards.
CGCAACATCAACATCATCAAAGACGCCCGCATCAGCCATGCTGACTTTTCCACCAAAGTTTTCTTCTGCAGGTGTTCCGACAACCAATAATTTTCCACCGTAATTGTCGATAACTTTTTTCACGGCTTCACCAGTTGCGATACCGATTGCAGCAATCAAGTTATGCCCGCAGCCATGACCAACTTCAGGTAGCGCGTCATATTCACACATCACAGCGATTGTTGGACCAGGTTTGTTGGTATCGTACGTTGCTAGAAATCCAGTAGGTACGACATAAGCCGATTGTGTCTCAAAACCAGCTTTTGTCAAATAGTCAACAAGTAGTGCCATTGTTTCAAATTCTTCGTTTCCGATTTCAGGATTGTTGTACATGGTTTGAACTAGATCCATATAGGCATCGATATTGGATTCGATCGAGTGGGTTAGGGTTTCTTTGACTGTCATTTAAGTTCCTTCTTTCTCATTTACTATTCAGTAATGGCTTTTTTCGCTTGTTCAGTGGCTTCGGTTTTCCATTTTTCTAAATTGCCGTTCTCTTTATTTTCTTTGATGACTTCATTGATGAGTTTAATAAATGAAGCATTGTTGTCATTTTTAGGAATCCCGATGACGTTTGTAGCGTATTTATCTTCAGGGTCTAAGTTAAAGCTATCTTTTGGCAAGATCGTCAAATCTGGGAATGAAGCCAGTAATGGTTCCACAGATGAAGTCGAAACAGTTACCGCATCGATATCACCAGAATTTAAAGCCAATACTGCTGCATCCATCGTACCATATTGTTTGATATTTGCGTCTTTCGTTATTGTACTAGCGAGTTCAAATTGAATCGCACCGGATTGTGCACCAACTTTAAGATCCGCTTTTTTCAATGCTGCTAAATCTTTGTATTTTTCTGCGATTTGTTTTGTTGTCAAGATCCCTTGGTAGCCGTCCGAAACTTCTTGAGCATATCCATCAGAGAAGTCCATGATTTTTTCTCTTTCTTTTGTACCGACAAATCCAGAAATCCCCATATCCACACTACCTGTTTGGATATTCGCTAATACACCGTTAAAGTCAGTCGCTTTGATATCGAGTTTTACACCAATCTTATCGGCGATCGCTTTCGCTAAACTAATGTCACTTCCGACGATTTCTCTTTCACCTTTATCATTTAAAATATAAAATTCTGATGGTGGAAAGTCAGGAGAAGTCCCAACAACTAATTTTCCTGATACTTTGATTTTATCTAGGGTATCTTTATCACTTGAACTTGCATTAGTTGAAGAACATGCTGCAAGTGATAATGTAGTCAATGTAGTGAGGGCGAATGTTAACGCGAATTTGAATGATTTTTTCATAATAAAAGCTCCCTTTTTTAAAATGTAATTTTATCTAGAAATAGTTTTGTCCGTTCTTCTTTTGGATAATCAAAAATTTCTTCTGGTGTGCCTTCTTCAATAATTTGACCATGATCGATAAACAATACGCGCGAAGCTACTTTTTTCGCAAAATTCATTTCATGCGTCACGATAACGGTAGTCATATGACTTTTCGCTAAATCTTGAATTACAAGTAACACTTCTTTGACCATTTCTGGATCCAGTGCTGACGTCGGTTCGTCAAACAACATCATCTCAGGTTCCATGGCTAATGCTCTAGCGATTGCGACCCGCTGTTTTTGACCGCCAGATAATTGATTTGGATAGGCGTCTTTTTTGTCTAGTAAACCAACTTTTTTTAGTAATTCTTCAGCTTTTAGTAAGGCCTCGGCAGGAGTGGCTTTTTTTCGCATCACTGGTGCAAGACAGATATTTTCCATAACCGTTTTATTAGGAAAAAGATTGAAATGTTGGAATACCATGCCGATATCTTCACGGATCACATCGATCTGTGCTTCTTTTAATTTTGGATCAGTCAGGAGCGTGTCTTTGAATAAAACTTCACCACTTGTTGGAGTTTCCATTAAATTGAGACAACGTAAAAAGGTCGACTTTCCCGATCCAGAAGGGCCAATGACAGCAACAACTTCACCTTTATTGATTTGTGTTGTGATTCCTTTTAATACTTCTAAGTCATCGTAAGCTTTTTTTAGCTTAGTTGTTTTAATCATAGACATGCATCCTCTTTTCTAATAGATTCATTAAAGCAGTCAAAGCGGAGGTCAGTAGGAAATAGATGATCCCCACGACGATCAACGGTTCAAAAATTGAATAAGTTGAAGCTTTGACGATATTGTAGGTATACATGACATCAAATACACCGACGACTGATACGATCGAAGATTCTTTGATCATCATGATAAATTCATTTCCAAGTCCAGGCAATACGACCCGGACGGCTTGAGGGATAATGATAGCACGCATTGTTTGCGCACGACTTAATCCAAGTGAACGACCAGCTTCCATTTGTCCTTTATCGATTGATTGTAATCCACCGCGAAGTAATTCACAGATGTAAGCACCTGAGTTGATCGATAAGGCTACGACTGCGGTCAAAAATTCACGTGAACCTAAGATATCTCCTAAAAAAGGTAAGGCTGGTAAGCTAATGCCGATGATCGGAAAACCATATAACCATAAAAATAATTGCAAAAGCAACGGGGTGCCACGTACGACTTGGGTATACGCTTTTGCGATGAAGCGTAAAAGTTTAAAGCGTGATTGTTTCATTAAAGTAGCAATCAGGCCGATAATCGAACCTAAAACAACCGTCATCAAAGCTAAGGCGATCGTCACGAGTGTACCTTGCCAAAATGTTGGCAACCATTTGAAGATCTTACTAAAATCAAGTGCAACTCCTAATGTATAATTCATAAAAAACCCTCGCATAATTCATTTATTTTTGTATTTAAATTCAATTTATATACAGTATGATACAAAATAAAAGGTATAAAGTAAAGAGTTTTTATGAATAAAAATACGATTCGTTGAGAAATAATTGAATTTTATTCCAAAAATATAGATTTGATAACAAAAAACCGAGACGATTAGTCGCTAATTTAGGTGAAATAACGTAAGCTATCTAAAGATCAAAAAGAAAAGAGTGAACACCATGATATTAGATGATTATTTTGCACGTTTCGATGAAGCAAGAAAGGGGACTGCCCAAAAAGAAGCACTCCACGAATTATTCAGTGAAAAGCTCGTTTTTGTATTAAATGGCCGTAAAATCAAAGGTAAAGAAAATTGGCGTGCGTTTATCGAGAAAGTCTATGAAACGAATGAACAATTAGTGCATATGTACAATGGTTGGGAACAACAAGCAGATGGAACGTATCAAACACACTGGGCTATCTGTGGCAAACGTTTTGAAACGGGCGTCTATACTGAAGAAGGTATGGACATTGCGCGTTTAGATGAACAAGGCAAAATTGTATATTTAGAAAATGTTCCTGATAATACAAGTTTTTTTAATTAATATGCAAAAATAGAAGATGAATAAAAACCTGTACTCTTCTGAATGGAAGGATACAGGTTTTTTGTTTAAATAATATACTGTATATACAAGAAAGAGGTGGGTTTATGGGAGACAAGGAACGTAAATTAAGAAAAGTATTGTACATTTTCCACTGACGAAGGGATTGAAATTGTGTTAAGCATTACGGGTTGTGATGACAATCAGTTCGATTATCTGAAATTAGAAATTTCTCAAATCATTGCATAGAAACTAAACACTTTGTCCTAAACTATACATGGTATCAAAAGCCAATCGTTTGACATATTGTTATTATATTTTTTTGATAACGGTTACATAATGAGTGTAATGTTGGTCTACATAATTTCAGCTGTGCCTAGTTAGAAGGAGCAAATGTAGAATATTGCTATTTATAGGTATTATAGTGTTGTCTGGTTTTGCATGGTGGTGTTTTGAGTCTTTAGGAAAGCAAACTAAAAAGAAATAATAGAAAAGAGAATATGAGGTGAGGAGATGCATAAATTAGTCGGTGTGATCCATTTTGTAATATTCGTCGTATTACTTGCAGCTATCCTATTATTGATGTCTTCTGTGTTTATCTACCACAAGGATCGATTATTTATTATCAGCAATGGACTATTGATTTTAGCGGTACTATATAATTGGTATTTGTTCTCACGCTTAGCTAAAAAAATCAAATGACAGGAAACTCAATCAATAGTTAGTGTGATGGATTTTCATATCATAAGGAGAGGATTCAGATGCTACTACTTTTATTCATTTTAGCTATGACGGGATTTGCTCTATGGGGATTTACGTTGCGGGCAAAATGGTTGGAAGATCAAATCAAGAAGAAATAAGAATATTTAGTAAAAGATATCTTAGGCTGATTGCTAGGATATCTTTTTTTATGTGCTGCTAATGTGTACAATGGATGAAAGAAATCCATAAAGGAGATAGAAAATGAAAAAATTTTTGATTGCACTATCGATCTTCTTTTTAGGTAGTATAGCCGTACTCATGCCTGTCGTTTCCTATACTTCTTGGAAACAACAACAAGAATTTTCAAATGGAGAGAAAGTAAAGACTGAAGCATTGATAAAAGTAGACGATGGGGTAAAAACATATAACTACAAAGAAAATAATTATGGTGTAGATGCCTCCAAATCTTCATTTGAGGCTGGTGATACTGTGCCGGTCTATTTTTTGAACAATAAGCCATATATCGTAGCTGAAAATCCTTATGTGTATCAGTCCAAAGCAGACATTTTCCTGCCACTATTCTGGTTTGTATTCTTAGGATGGGCAACTATAAATCTGGTTCGGATGAACTATTTACCTTTATCCAAAAATAAGCAAGAATAGTACTGAGAACATAACGATGGTAAATATCAACAAGCGTAAAGAACTTTCGAAAAATCGTGAATGATTTTTGAAGAATATGCCGGGAGCTTTTTTGGAGAACGTACGAAATTTTCTAGGAGCAGAATATCCGTTAAATGTTTCAACACACAATAAATAAAAAGGGAACATATTTTCAGATCCACGAATCAAAAAAGCCCCAATTACTACAACGATCCAAGTAATCAGATCGATAGCTGTTACGATATAATATCTTTTTAGGTCTTTATCCATTTTTGAATTATTTGGCATATACATTCTCCTATCCATTTATATCGTTAGTCTAATTTCTGAGCTAAATTTGTTTTACCAGTGTGTGTGGCTCCAGCAATCAGTATACTCATAACCTTTTTCTCCCTTGGTAATGGATTATCGCACTGCAATAGTCACATCGTTTCAATAAGTATACTCTATCTTAACTATTTTGGTTCATTCACGAGTAAAAAATCCAATGGCTGGTGTGAAGGCTTTTATCTAACTGTTTCTTACTGTCATCGTACAACGTCCAACTGCGATTTTTTGTTGCTGTTCATCATAGATTACTGCTTGCCACACGTGCATCGTGCGTCCGATGTGATCAGGTGTCGCACGAACGGTCAAGTTGCCAGTTGTGACGCTTCTTAAGTGATTGACATTTAGATCGACTCCGACAGCAAATCCTGTGTCTAATTGTTCATTGGCGCCCATACTACAAGCTGTTTCGATCAAGACTCCATTGATCCCACCATGCATGATGCCAAAGGGTTGTTGATGGTCTTCTTTGATCTCCATGGTCAGTTCGACGGCTTCTTTTGTGAGGATTTTCGTTTGAATATGAAATAATTCTAATAAATTCATCTGATTTGCTCCTAAATCTTGAGATTTTCTTACTTCACAAACGGGTTTTTTGGGAAAAACCTAGTGATTGTGTATAATAGTAACGTAAATAATCAAAGGAGGTCAATTCTGTGAGAGAATGGCAAACGATTAAAGAATATGATGAAATTTTATTTGAACAACATGGTAAAGTAGCAAAAATTACAATCAACCGTCCGGAAGTGCATAATGCCTTTACCCCAAAAACGGTTTTTGAAATGATCGACGCGTTTTCAATTAGTCGCGATAAACAAGATGTTGGTGTAATCATTTTAACTGGACAAGGCGACAAAGCATTTTGTTCTGGTGGTGACCAAAAAGTACGTGGCCATGGTGGATATGTAGGGACTGATGACGTTCCACGTCTAAATGTATTAGACTTACAACGTTTGATCCGTGTGATTCCAAAACCAGTTATTGCGATGGTTAAAGGATGGTCGATCGGTGGCGGAAATATTTTACAATTAGTATGTGATATCACGATCGCAGCAGATAACGCTAAATTTGGCCAAACAGGACCGAATGTGGGTAGTTTCGATGGTGGATATGGTTCTGGTTACCTAGCACGTGTTGTTGGGCATAAAAAAGCCAAAGAAGTTTGGTTTATGACAAAACAATATACTGCCCAAGAAGCTTTAGATATGAACTGGATCAATACTGTCGTTCCTTTGGATCAAGTAGAAGATGTGACGATGGAATGGGCAGCAGAAATGCTAACGAAAAGCCCTCTTGCTTTACGTATGATCAAAGCGGCATTAAATGCAGATACTGATGGTCTTGCTGGAATCCAACAATTAGCTGGAGATGCGACATTACTATATTATACAATGGACGAAGCCAAAGAAGGTCGTGATGCGTTCAAAGAAAAACGCCAACCAGACTTTGACCAATTCCCTAAATTCCCGTAATGAATCAAGCGAGTTGGCTTCAACGTCAAGCGTTGCTTCATCCAAAACGACCAGCTTTTTTGAACTCAAAAGAAAGCTGGTCGTTTTCTTTGTTAGCGCAATATGCTCAAAATACTGCCGCATATTATCATGAGCGATTGCCCAAGCATACGACGCGTGTGGCTATCTATAGCCAAAATAAAACAGATCTCTATTTAACGATTTTAGGTTTATGGGAATTAGGGATCGAGATCCAATTTTTAAACCGTAGACTTACCAAAAGCGAGATAGAATTTCAGTTGCAAGATGCGAAGACTTCATTAGTAGTAACCGATGATCCTGAGTTGGTACTTGAACAAGCTGAAGTATTTTTATTGCCAGATTGCCAGCAACTACCCGAGACAAAATTACAATTTGATTTAGGCTATCAACCTTCTCAGATTGCATCGATCATGTATACATCAGGTACAACCGGTAATCCTAAAGGTGTACCACAAAGATTTTCAAATCATTGGGCGAGTGCAAAAGCTACCCAGATCAATATGCAAGTAACTGAAAAAGATACGTGGGGCTTAGTGTTGCCATTGTTTCATATTAGTGGGTTATCCGTGCTGTTACGCTCGGTTGCATTAGGAATGACGGTGCGTTTTTATGATGAGTACGACATTACAACGATTTTAGATGATGTAAATGCACAAAATGTGACGATCTTATCGTTTGTCACCAAAATGCTCAATGATTTTGTGACAAAGACAACAAAACCCTATCCAACACTAAAAGCGATCTTATTAGGTGGTGGACCGGTGAGTAAACAATTATTGGAGCAAGCAAAAGACAAACAAATTCCTGTATTGCAATCGTTTGGCATGACAGAAACTTGCTCACAGATCGTCGCTTTACCTTTTGATCAAGCGACTAAAAAACTTGGTTCAGCTGGATATCCATTGGAAAATGTCACGATCCAGATTCATCAACCAGATGCGAACGGCATTGGTGAACTTTATGTCAATGGACCTTCTGTTGTAAAAGAATACTTGAATGGTCGGGCTAGGGAAAGCTGGACGACAAACGGCGAATTAAAGACAGGGGACTTAGCTTATTTAGATCAAGATGGCGCTTTATATTTAGTTAGTCGACTCAGCGAGTTGATTATTTCCGGTGGCGAAAATATCTATCCGGCTGAAGTCGAGCATGCACTGTTACAAATTCCGGCGATCATTGAAGCAGCTGTTGTGGGGATGGCTGATTCTAAATGGGGGCAAGTGCCTGTTGCGTATTTAGTTTTAAACGAGCAAACGAGTGTCGCTCAGATCGAAGCGCAGTTGACAACACAGTTAGCGAAATATAAACTACCTAAAGCGTATTACATTGTACGAGAGATTCCAAAAACAGCGAATGGGAAGCCGTTAAAACGCTTGTTTTTGACGAAAGAAAGAGTGAACACTATTGAGTATCAACTTACCTAATACTTATCAAAAAATCGAGACCCAGCATATGATTAGTTACGACTATCCGATCACAATCGAAGCAGGTACTTCTTTATTTGCCTATCTGCCACAAGAAGAGACGCGCTTTTTCTGGCAAACACCAGATCAATCAGTAACGTATTATGCGAGTGGCAGCTGTCTGGATCTACCTATCAGTGAAGAATTACCTGAACAACTAGCGAATGCTCGTAAACATTATCAGTATCATCATACGCCAACTAAAGTGATGGGAGCGTATCCTTTTGATTTAGAAGATGCGCGAGAATCAAAAGAATTTGGTACATTAGCGACTGGTGGCTTTTTTATCCCAAAATATTTGATCGAACAAACAGCTGAGCAGACGACAGTGATCTTAACGACGACCAACCAGTCATCGCTTGAATCACTAACAGCTACGTTTGAGCAAATGGCGCAACAAGTGTGTCTAAGAACAACTAAATCCAAAGCCAATCAACTGATGTTAAAACAAGAGATCGGCGTGCGTGCTTGGAAAGAAACCGTCCAAGAGGCAGTCGATGCGATCGTCAGACAAGATTCACCAATCAAAAAAATCGTCTTAGCCAGACAAATGCAGATCTTGATGTATGAACCGATCCATGCGCAAAGCGTATTGACACGTTTACATCAGCAACAACCCAATACCTATTTGTTTTTCTATGAGCGACAAGGATATAGTTTTTTAGGTGCAACACCAGAACGTTTGCTTTCGGCAACAACAGAGGTCGTCTACACCGCTGCAGTTGCCGGTTCGATCGCACGTGGTGAGACCAAGGAAACTGATGAACAACTCGGTCAAAGTTTATTGGATTCTGCAAAAAATACGCATGAACATCAAATCGTGGTCGACCGGATCACCCGTGAAATGACACCTTTTGTCAAAGAAGTAAAAGTCCATGAGCGGACGTTATTAAAAAATCGTGATATCCAACATTTATATGCGATCATCGAAGGCCAACGATTACCAGAGTTGTCTTTTTTAGAGATGATCAAACAATTACATCCGACACCAGCATTAGGTGGAGAGCCAAAAGCTTTAGCTGTCAAATGGATCCGTGAACATGAAGTCATCAATCGCGGACTATATGGTGCACCAATTGGCTGGATGTCACTCGTGGCAGATGAAGGCGAATTTGCCGTAGGGATCCGTTCTGCGGTGATGCACAAAAACCAAGCGATTTTATACGCCGGTTGTGGGATCGTGGCAGATTCGATTCCTGAAGAAGAACGTCAAGAAACGCAAATTAAATTTCAACCAATGATAAGGGGGATTTTAGGCGATGACACATCAAGAAACCATGACTGATTATATTTTGTCCTTGATCGAAGGATTTGTAGCCGCTGGAATCAAAAAAGCAGTCATCAGTCCGGGCTCACGCTCGACACCAGTTTCATTACTTATTCATCGCGATGCACGAATCGACACCCAGATTGCAATCGATGAACGTTCGGCGGCTTTTTTGGCTTTAGGTTTAGCTAAAGTTGACTTAGAACCAGTTTTACTTGTCTGCACGTCTGGTACGGCAGCGGCCAATTACTATCCAGCGATCTGTGAAGCAAAAGCAAGTCAGATCCCATTAGTGGTATTGACGACAGATCGCCCACCAGAATTACGCGATGTTGGAGCGCCCCAAGCGATGAACCAGCAAGATCTATATGGCAAACAAGTCAAAGGCTTTACCGAATTGTCTGTGCCAGAAAATACGCCAAATATGTTGCAGTATGTTCAATTTCAAGCAAGCCAACAAACGCGTTTAGCCAAAGCTGCGCCAAAAGGACCGGTCCATCTTAATGTGCCATTACGTGAACCGTTATTACCTGATTTTTCACGAACGGTAACAACTACGACTCAGATCATCAGCGAACCTAAGATCGATCGAACTAGTCACCAAGATTGGGAGGCTTATTTTTCGAAAAAAGGGATCGTTGTAGTAGGTGAGGAACGTACCGTTGAAGAAGCACAGCAATTACTGCATTTAGCAGACGCTTTGGGTTGGCCGATCGTTGGCGATCCGTTGACGAACTTAGCGAATGCGGGTGTCGAGAGTTCGATCTACATCCGACATGCTGATTTGATTTTTTCAGCAGGTGTTTCAGTCGATTTCCAACCTGAAGTCGTCTTGCGCTTTGGCCGCTTACCGGTCACAAAATCGGTGATGCAATGGTTGATGGCTTTGCCAACAGAAACGATATGGCTCTTTGTCGATGAAGGACAACAATGGCATGATCAATTGCAAAATGCACAAGTCTTTTTACCTTATCGGGTGACGGATTTTGTGCAGGCAAGTCTACCGATTGCGACGTTAGCGACTCCAGCTTGGACGAAGCAATGGCAAACACGACAAGCACAAGCAGCAGATCAGATTGCGACTTTAGCTGGCCTAGCAACATTAAATGAAACCAGCGCAGTCTATGAAGCACATCGATTATTGGTTGAAGAGGAGCAATTATTCGTATCCAATAGTAATGCGATTCGCTTATTGGATCGCTACATCCAAATGAAACCAAAACAAGCGAAAGTCTTTGGGAATCGTGGAGTCAACGGCATCGATGGCATTACCTCAACGGCAGTGGGCGTGGCGATGAGTGGACCGACAACGCTTATTACCGGAGATCTAGCCTTCTTCCATGATATGAATGGGTTACAGTTAGCTAAAGCCTTAAATGTGCCGCTAACGATCTTATTGTTGAATAACAATGGCGGGGGGATCTTCTCCTTTTTAAGTCAACGTACATTAGACAAAACTGATTTTGATCCGTTATTTGCGACACCGACTGATTTAGATTTTGAAAAAGTAGCTGCATTGTATCAGATGCCCTACCACGTGCCAGATACGTTAGAAGCGTTACGTGATGTGTTGAGCCAAACGACAACTGGACCGAGAATCATCGAGGTCAAAGGGCAATTTGCGGACCCAGTCACGTTATGGGAAGATTTGGTCGCTGAGTTTAAAGAAGTGGTTGCCGATGAATAACTATCACTACGAATGGTTGAATGGCTTTGATAAAACCCGAGAAACGTTGGTGTGTTTACATGGTTTTACTGGAACGTTACAGACATTTGCGTTCTTACGTAATGAAACATCTTATAATCTTTTAGGAATCGATCTAATGGGGCATGGAAAAACCCATAGTTCAAATCCCGATGATTATGATATGATTCAAGTCGTTAATGATCTATCGGCACTGAAAACAAAACTTGTACCCGATCAAAAAGTGGCGGTAGTAGGGTATTCAATGGGCGCACGCGTGGCGTTAGCGTGGGCGATCACGTATCCAGATATGCTATCAAAATTGATTTTGGAAAGCGGATCCCCGGGGTTAAAAACCGATTTGGAACGAGAAACACGCCGGATACACGATGCAACATTGGCTGAGCGTTTGCGTAAAAAATCGTTAGTCGAGTTTGTTGATTTTTGGCAAGCATTGCCTTTGTTTGCCACACAAAAATCTTTGCCACAAGATGTCCAAAATACGATTCGACAAGAACGACTAGCCCAAGATCCTAATGAACTTGCCAATAGCTTAGTCTATATGGGAACTGGAAGCCAGCCAGAATACTGGTCGCACCTTGAGACTTTAAGTGTGCCGACATTGTACCTAGCTGGGAAACAAGATCCTAAATTTTGTGAGATTGGTCGCAAGATGTGTGAACAAGCACCTAAGATGACGTATCAAGAAATCGATGCCGGACACTGCATTCATCTTGAGCGACCAGTTGAGTGCCAACAAGCAATCAAGACATTTTTAGAAAGTCGGTGACGCAGTGAAGATCGTAAAGGTCCAATACAAAAGAGGCGAATTGCCGTTTTTAGAACCGTTTCAAACGAGCTATGGCATCACCAAAACAAAACCATTTGCGATCGTCACGGTCGAAGATGAACATGGTCAGATCGGTATTGGTGAACTGGACGCTTTGGCAACACCAGATTATATTGAAGAGACGTTTGACACATCATTGATGGCGTTAGAAAAATGGCTGATCCCAAGTTTAGTCGATCAAAAATGGCAACACCCTAAAGAAGTCTTTGCCTTACTTGCCCAGACACAAGGCTTTTTCATGGCAAAATCGGCTTTAGAAACGGCTTGTTGGGATCTTTTTGCCAAAACACAACAAGTGAATGTTGCCAGTTTGATCAAAGGACAAGCAGTAACGAAAAAGTCGATCGAAGTCGGTGTGAGCATTGGGATCATTCCAGATCTACATGAGTTAATCGAAAAAGTGGGAACATATGTCGCACAAGGCTATCGACGTGTCAAACTAAAGATCAAACCAGGCTATGACTATGCACCATTACACGCTATTCGCCAAGCTTTTCCTGATTTGCTCTTGATGGCAGATGCCAATTCAGCCTATGCTGACCTAGAAGATTGGGCGCTTTTTCAACAACTCGATACATTAGATCTTGCGATGATCGAGCAACCTTTAGCGAAACACGACTTTGTCGAACATGCGACATTGCAACAACAACTGACAACCAGGATTTGTTTAGACGAAAATATTCGCTCGCTTGATGATGCGAAAACAGCGATCGCATTAGGTAGTTGTCGTGCAGTAAACTTAAAAATCCCGCGTGTGGGTGGCATCACACCAGCACTTGAAATCTTAGCGTATCTGCAACAACACGATTGTTTAGTGTGGCTTGGCGGGATGTATGAAGCTGGAGTTGGGCGCGCATTAAATCTCCAATTTTCAGCCAGTACAGACTTATCATTTCCAGGTGATCTATCTGCTTCGGACCGTTATTTTGCTGAAGATGTCGTCACCGCTAAAGCCATGATCCAAAATGGCACATTATCTATTCCGCAAGGATTTGGTATTGGTGTGGTATTGGATCATGCGATGTTAGAAAAATATCGATCACAATAAAAAAACAGCGATGACTGAAAAAGTCATCGCTATTTTTTATAACGCATGGATTCCGGTTTTTAATTGATCAATGATCTCGGCACAGCGTAATGAATCGCTTAGGGGCATCACGGGACTTTCATATAAGCCGTTTTCATAACAGGTCATGACATGGGTGATCTCGCCATAAAAATCATCGACCGTATACGGACAATCGATCGTTTCGACGTCCAGATCGTCACGTTTGATTTCAAATCGTGTTGGACGGTGAAAATCCGGGATCGTGATCGTACCGGTAGTGCCATGAAAAATCGCTTTTGCATCTTTAAATACATCAAATCCAGATTCGATCGTGACAGTGATTGTATCGTTTGCTAAAGTCGCCTCGACTGCCGTTTCGATCCCATTTTCGTGTACCGTAGCACTTAGTTCTTCTAGAGATAATGGTGTCTTGATAAAATCTTCGATCAAACTGACGTTGTAGATCCCCATATCTAATAAGCAGCCACCTTGAACAGGTAAATAATGATAGGTCGTGCCTTCTTCGGGCATATGGCGGCGTAAAGAAGTTTCGATTTTTTGTAGTTCACCAATTTCACCAGCTAAAATTGCTTGTCGTGCTTGTTCGTAGGCAGGTGTAAAGCGGCTTTTCATTGCTTCCATAAAAAAGATCGGTTCTCGCGTCCAAACGGCATGTAGTTCTTTCAGTTCGTCAGCAGTCAGCACTAGTGGCTTTTCGCATAAGATAGCCTTTTTGGCATGGATCGCTTGTAAGATCCATTCAAAATGATAACGATGTGGCAAAGCGATATACACGAAATCGACCTTGGGATCATCTAATAATGCTTGATAATCTGAATAAGCGATTTCTGCCTGATGTTTGGCTTTGAAGGCTTCTGCTTTTTCTTGTGTACGGTTAGCTACGGCATATAAACTTGCTTGTTCTACTTGAGCAAGACTTTCTGCAAAGCGATGTGAGATTGTTCCAGCTCCAATTATTCCCCAACGAATCATGATCGTCCTCATTTCTCTTTTTTTGTTTAGTATAACAAAGAATAACCGTTTACACGATAAAAACCGATAAGATCAAAGATCATTATCGGTTTTAGGTAAGATATAGGCTACGTAAGCGACTAGGATCAGTGACGATACGCACAAACTATTTTTGACGGTTTCCATCAATAAAATCGTTTTAGTCGCGGTCGCATCATAATCGGTCAATCCAAAAAACGTATCGAGTGGCAAACGATAGATCAAAATAAACGCTAAAATCAAGATCATCGATAAAAATTGATGTGTCATACTCCCTTTATTTTGCGTTGCGAATTTAATGGCAATTCTACGATCGCTTGGAAGCTCTTTGGTGTCGTAGTATCGTTGATTTAGCCAAGAGCTTGTACCATTTCGGAAAAAACTCAATATCAATAAAGTGAATGGAAGATAGATGGGTAATAAAAAGGCTATAAAACCTAAAGCGAGTCCAGCTAGTTGGACATATAGTGGATTTAGTCTAGGCAATAGACGATGGACTTTTTTAGTTAGAAACATTGCTAAAAATAAGCCAAGAACATAAGGTAAGTACAGATAAAGTGTGACTTTATCCCCACCATAAACGGCCTTGATGTAAAGCGAACAAAATAAAAAGAGCAGATTTCCAAACATGCCATTTAGGAAAGTGAGGAGATTAAGCCAAAGTGGCAATTTCCAGTAGCGCTTGGATTGACTTAATGACCAAATGCTGATCATAAACAATAAAGTGATCCCAATCAACGTAAGCAACAAGACATCTTGATTGACCAATAAACGACTACTGCGTAACAGTAATAATAAAACAAAAAAGCCAACAAACAGACTGAGTTCTTTCTTAGCAATAAGTGCATGTTCAGTTTTTTTCATCGGAAATTTCTGATGTGGGTAATGTCTGATCGGTCGATAGGCAAGGATAAACAAGAGTGTATAGACACCTAGTGTTAGTGGAATCTTTAATCCACCATTCGTACTCATAGGAACCAACAGAGCGATCAAAAAGATCAATACCCATAAATAATTTGGATTGGAGTATCCTTTTAGCTGTTGTGCTTTGTGTTGATAGCTCATTGTTAGGTACGCTGGAGTGAACCATGCGGCACTAAAACCAAGAAAAGCCCCCGATAAGGTATAAAATAATGGATTGAGACTTCCGAGTACGCCTAAAAAAGCACCTAGACCTCCAAGACCTAAGGAAAACACTAAAATCGTATAGTTGTTTAAAGTCGTTTGCAAACCGCGAACTAAAAAAATGGCGGTCATGCGAAACGTATAAAATAAAACGAATGGTAAAATCGTATAAATGTGCTCGCCGTCACTTAAACTAAGATATAAGATAAATGGCACAATGATCAATGTATTGCTGAGTAAAAAAGGGATAGAACGATCGAATCCTTTAAAAAGCGTTGCGATAGTTTTCATATGCATACTCCTTGATTATGGTATAACTTAGTCTATCACTAAATAAACAAGTTGCAAAAATATTCTCTAAAAAAAGCGAGCAATCATGAATCCGCCTTCATTTTAAAATCTGAACGTTCGTGAAATAAAATTATAAAATGTTCATATTTTTGTTTTTATTTATACTTCTTTACCGTATTATAAAGAAGTAATTATTTATTTTACGAATAACAAAACATATTTTGAGGAAGAATCGGAGGGGTTTTAGTGAAACATCAGCGTTATATTGTCGCAACAGCAGGAATCTTATTACATTTGATGATTGGATCGGTCTATGCATTTAGTGTATTTTCAGTACCAATCGCGATGAAAACAAACTGGTCGGAATCTTCTATTTCATTTACGTTTAGTTTAGCTATTTTCTTTTTAGGGATGTCGGCTGCATTTATGGGAAGATTAGTCGAGCGCTTTGGTCCAACTGCTACGGGGACATTATCTGGGATTTGTTATGGTCTAGGAACGATTTTAACTGGTGTGGCAATTTATACGAATGAATTATGGTTGCTGTATCTAGGTTATGGAATTATTGGAGGTCTTGGGTTAGGTGCAGGGTATGTAACCCCAGTATCTACGATCATCAAATGGTTCCCAGATAAACGAGGATTAGCTACGGGTCTAGCAATTATGGGATTTGGTTTTGCGGCTTTACTTACAGGGCCCATCGCACAACAGTTGATGGAAAGTATTGGCTTAGTCAATACGTTTTATGTCTTAGGTGTGGTTTATGGGATCGTGATCATCGCTGCCGCTCAATTTATCAAACAACCGCAAACGAAAGCTGTCGATCAAAAGAATGCTTCACACGAAATGACCGCCAATCAAGCAGTACGTACACCAGCATTCATTTATCTATGGTTAATGTTGTTTATCAATATCAGTTGTGGTATCGGCTTAGTATCTGCCGCGTCACCAATGGCTCAAGAAATGACGGCGATGTCACCGACTGTTGCTGCTTTTATGGTTGGGATTTTAGGGTTGTTTAACGGCTTTGGCCGCTTGATCTGGGCGACATTATCAGATTACATTGGTCGTCCGATGACATTTACTGTGATGTTTATTGTCAATATCGCAATGTTCTTTAGTATTTTGACATTAGGAAATATGTATCTATTTGTGCTTGCATTTTGTTTACTACTTTCTTGTTATGGTGCAGGATTCTCAGTTATTCCAGCGTACTTAGGGGATGTTTTTGGTACGAGAGAATTAGGCGCGATCCACGGCTACATTCTGACCGCTTGGGCAATGGCTGGTTTAGCAGGTCCGATCTTACTCTCTTATATGCATGAAAAAACAGGTAGTTATCTGAGCTCACTAGCTATCTTTATTGGTCTAAATTTGATTGCAGTGACGCTTTCGATCGTGATTCGTCGTTATTTACCAGAAACGACAAAAACAGTATCTAAAAAAATGATTTCTACAAACGATTTGTAAGCAAAAACGCATGATTTAGTGTACACTAGGTCATGTGTATTTTTTTGAGTAAATTTAGCTGAAAAGTAGTAAAAGGGTTTCATCACACAGATTATTTTACTAGAATAAGTTTATAAAGCTTGAATGCCTCTATACTCTAATGAAAGGATGTTAACCAATGAATAGTCAAAAACGAATTTTAACGATTTTTTTCGATTTATTAGAAGGAAAAACATTAACGAAAAGTGAGTTAAAAGAAACCTATGAAACAGGGGATTCGACTATTCAGCGCGATATCCGTTTGATCAATGAGGTACTAAACGACCAGACGTATACAGAGGTAGATGAGATCTCTGTCACTCAACTAGAACGTGGTCGATATCAATTAAGTGAAGGGCTCAAATTTCATAAATTATGTTTTACTGATAATGAACTATTAGCGATCTTGGCAATCTTATTATCTAGTCGCGCTTTAGGTCGAGAAGAGATGAAGCCGATCGTAGACAAGTTGATCAAATCAGCGAATGATTCCAAGCGTTTAGAAGAACTATTAAAAAATGAAAAAATTTTTTATGAAGGTGTCCCTAAAGAACCGATCTTAGAAAAAATTGCCTTTATTGCTGATTGTGTGATCGAAGGCAATGAAATCGAATTTAGTTATACTAAAAATAGGCAAACAGAAACATTAAGACGTGTACCAAAAGCAATCTATTTTTCTGATCTATATTTTTATATGATCAGTGCCAAAGAGACCGCACAAGATGATAATGATCTATTGGCATTAAATAAATTTCGGATCAACAATATGGTCGATCCGCAAATCGTCGAATTGCAGTATCCAGGTTATGAAAATTGGAATGAACGGTTTGAAGGGAGTATTTTACGTCGTCGAACCAATTATCCTTTTTTTGGAAAACCAATCAAACTGGTCATCGAGTTTTATCATGATCCAACCTACGTATTGGATCGTTTCCCAGATTCAAAAATCGTCGAACAAAAACCAGGTATGTGCAAGATCGAAATGGATGTCAACGATGGCTACGGAATGCGCATGTGGTTGATGAGTCAAGGGCAAATGGTGAAGATCATTCATCCACTTTATATGCGACAGTATCTATTAGATGAGATGAAAGCTGCATTAGCCCATTACGATCGTGCTATCGTTGAACAGCACAAAACAGAAAATTTGCGACTACTTTAAGTGAAAGAAGAGAATCTAGATGATCAAACGGTATTTTTGGTATTGGCTACTGGGTTTTGTAGCAGTAGATTTTTTGACACCATATGTTTTAGCATTTTTTTATCCTGGGTATCAGCCCTTACGACAAGTTATCAGCGACCTAGGTGAAAATGGTAGTCCGGTCGAAGCAACGTTTGGTTGGCTATCGGTTGTCGCAGGTATTTTATTATTGCTAAGTTTACCTGGACTGACGACTTATCTAAAGCGCTTTGCTTCGACTAAAATCAGCATATTGATCAGTTTGTCCTTAGCTATTTTTTCAGTTGGACAATGTCTGTTATCGGGTATTTTTAGTGTCGATCGCGATGCGCAAACCCTACAGTTTTCAATGGTCGTCCATCAAGTCGGATCAGCCTTAGGAAATGTGGGGATGCTTGGCTTTCCTTTACTTGTCGCAATCGTTGCATTTAAGTTTAATCGCCAACGCGCGTACTGGTTTATTGCTTTATTTGTTTTTTCAATCGCCTGTGCTTCATTAAATGGTTATGCCCAAGCACAAGGGTTGATCTATAAAGGAGTTTATCAGCGCTTGTCGATGATCGCGATGTATTTGCCAATCGTACTGGTGCTAGTCGATACGTATACTAGTCGTACCACTTTTATAAAAAAATAAAACTGTGACAGCAATGAGCAGCACAAAAAAATAAGCCAACTCATTCCGATAATAGGTTCATCTATTTCGGGAATGAGTTGGCTTATTTAGCTATTTCTGGAACATCGTTTATTCATTTTTCAAAGATTAAAATAACACTTCAGTCGCGGTAAATGGACTAACCAAGCGACAAGTAAACAAGAGATGACTTTATCTAGTCCATTTTCTAAAACAGAAGACCAGTATGTAGCCATAAACATATTTTCACCTGATTGATGCAATAATGAAACGACTAAATTTGTCATCGTGCGTGAAAAAGAATAGCCACCATAAATCATTAAACGTAAAATCGTACTCACAAATGAGGCTAAAACCGCTGCGACTAATCCAGTAATGATCGCCCTAGGATAAGTAAATTCTTTTTTTGCAAACCAAGAAACGACAATGGCAACTACTGCACTAAATAAAGCAAAAGGGATCACTGCTGGTCCAAAAAAGATCCCAGCGACTAAATTCGTTACAACACCAGTCAAAATCCCATAGCGCATCCCTAAAGTTACAGAAATAAATACGGTCCCAATACAATCTAAAAATACTAAAGGTAACTGCAAGGCAACGGTCGTTAAACTAAGAACGATGTTAAATAAAACTGCAAATGAGCAAAAGATAATTGCTCGTAACTGTTGATGTTGGTTCAATAATAGGCTCCTCTATAGTGAAATGATGTGTAAATAATATCAAATTTTTTTTAAAAAGAAAAGTAGCATGTGTACAATTTTATTTGAAATCAGATTTTTATCTTCAAGCGAATAGCTATAGTTTTGAAATAAAATTTGTTATAATAATCCAATAGACTAGAAAGAGAAAGAGGGAACATACGTGGTAAAAAGTAAAGCTGCTGTCGCTTTTGCGCCAGGAAAACCATTAGAAATCGTAGAAATCGATGTTGCCGAACCAAAGGCAAAAGAAGTGATGGTCAAAATTTTATACACATCCGTTTGTCATACAGATGCTTTTACGCTATCAGGAGACGATCCAGAAGGTGTCTTTCCAGCCGTTTTAGGACATGAAGGTGCGGGAGTTGTTGTATCAGTAGGAGAAGAAGTGACTTCTGTCAAACCAGGAGATCATGTAATTCCTTTATATACAGCAGAATGTGGCGAATGTAAATTCTGTTTATCTGGAAAAACCAATCTTTGTTCAGCTGTACGTGAAACTCAAGGAAAAGGTGTTATGCCAGACGGTACGACTCGTTTTTCTTATAACGGTGAACCGATCTATCATTATATGGGAACAAGCACATTTAGTGAATATACAGTGGTTAATGAAATCAATTTAGTGAAGATCGATGAAGAAGCACCTTTAGATAAAGTTGCTTTGTTTGGCTGTGGCGTTACAACAGGACTGGGTGCTGTGAAAAATACTGCTAAAGTCGAAGAGGGCGCGATCACAGCAGTATTTGGTCTAGGCGCTATCGGGTTAGCGGTGATCCAAGGACTAAAAAAAGCGAATGCAAAACGGATTATTGCTGTTGATACAAATCCACGTAAATGGGCATTGGCGAAGAAAATGGGCGCGACTGATTTTGTAAATCCAAAAGAATTCGATCGTCCAATTCAAGAAGTGTTAGTCGAAATGACCGATGGTGGTGTCGATTATAGTTTTGAATGTATTGGAAATGTCGATGTGATGCGTTCTGCGCTTGAAGCTTGTCATAAAGGTTGGGGCGAAAGTATCATTATCGGTGTTGCCGGGGCGGGTAAAGAAATCAGTACACGTCCTTTCCAATTAGTGACTGGTCGCGTTTGGCGTGGTTCCGCTTTTGGTGGAGTGAAGGGTCGGACTGAACTTCCTGGAATGGTCGAAGATTTTATGAATGGTGAGATCGATTTAGAGTCATTTATCACAGGACAACTAGATTTTAAAGAAATCAATCGAGCATTTGATTGGTTACATCAAGGAGAATCGATTCGTACGATCCTAACGTATGAAGGAGTTGAAGCTAGCGATGAAGCCTGAAATAATCGAGCAACATCGTGTATTTGATGGTATCCAAACACGTTATCGTCATCACTCTACAACGCTTTCTAGTGACATGGCATTCACGATTTTTTTACCAGAAAATCCAAATAAAAAAGCGATTCCTTTGATCTGGTGGTTATCTGGTTTGACATGTACCGATCAAAATTTTAGTCAAAAAGGGCAGTTTCAGCGATATGCAAATGAACAAAATCTAGCTATCGTGATGCCAGATACCTCACCACGTGGTGAAGCGCATGATGTCGCTGATTGGGATCTAGCACAAGGAGCAAGTTTTTATATCGATGCGACACAAGAACCTTATCGTGCCAACTATCAGATGTATACTTACTTGACTGAAGAATTACCAGAAATCGTCTACGCGTTGGTCCCGTATTTTTCTGGTAAAGAAAGTATCATGGGACACTCGATGGGAGGACATGGTGCGCTGATGATCGGTCTGAAAAATCCTCAGCGGTTTCAAGCGATCTCAGCTTTTGCACCAATCACAAATCCTAGTCAAACGCCTTGGGGAAAAAAAGCATTCACCGCTTATCTAGGTGATAAAGATTGGGCGTCATGGGATGCGACGAGTTGTTTAGAACACGCAACGCACGTTCCTCCGATGTTGATCACACAAGGAACTTCAGACGAATTTTACGAAGTACAACTAGACGAAACTGCGTTTGTTCAAGTAGCTACGGACAAACAGGCAAAACTTACGTATGAAAAAGTAGTAGGTTATGATCATAGTTATTATACGATTGCGACGTTTATTGAAACGCATCTTGCTTTTCATCGTCGTTATCTTTAGAAAAAAGGGTGTGGCAGATTTCTGTCACACCTTTTTTTATAGGTACTGTTTAAAAAAAGCAAGTTCATCTAGATTACACTGTTTTCCGATCGCTAATTTTTGATCGACATGAAATACGTGTCCTAAAGGAGAACCGTCGTCTTGTGCATAACAAGTATAAAGCGTAGGTATGGATAATTTCACTAAACGTTCATTTAATCGAGGTGCAAGATCTTTTAGAAAATCATCTGTAGCTGTCATTAAAAAAGTTGGAGGAAAAGCGCTTGTTAAATGGGCTTCAACTGGAAATTGTTGGATGATGTTTTTAGGATCGACACCTTCAAAATAGTAATCAAAAGCTTCTTGAGGGGTATCGTCTTCTCCCATAAAGTAATGGCCGCAATTTAAGCCAACTGCTTTAAATTGGATATTAGGTACTGTGAACTCAAATAAAGCAGCATACTTAGGGTTCGTTACGATAGTGGCATATTGCTCTGTTAATTGCCCACCAGCACTATCTCCTAATAAAAACAAGCGGTCCGGATCAATGAAATAGGTATCATGATGCTTAAGCAAAAAATGGATCAAAGCATTAGTATCTTCTAGTGGAGCAGGATAAGCATGTTCTGGTGCCAAACGGTAATTAAAGTTGATGACGGTAAATCCTTGAGTCGCTAAAAACATCGTGTAAAAACGATACAACTCTTTATCTCCGTAGCAAAATCCGCCCCCGTGGATACTGATGATGGTCGGCAAGGCCTGAGTGGTTCCTTTTGGATAATAGATGTCGCATAAATTATCAACACCATGTGGTCCGTAACTAAGATCACGACAAATCACTAACGTATCAGGTTCTATCAAACCCGCATCTCTTAAGGCATCGTGTTTTGTCGCTTGTGTGCGAAATTCTTCAATCTCCGTTCGATTCATATTAGTCTTCCTTTCTTTTTGCAAACGCTATCTTTAGTATACTAGACTTTTTTTCAGAACAAAAGCCGAAAGAAATCGTGAAAAATTTCATTAAATGTAAAATAACACTTGTCAAATGAATGAATTTCTCCTACACTAAGAACAATGATATTGAGAATCATTCTCAATAAGAGACGGAAGTGAGGGAGTAGATGAAAAAACTAGTAGCGATTATCGGGTTGCTTTTATTGAGTTTCCTTTCATTGATTATTGGAACCAAAGATCTTTCGCTCAATGAACTATTTCATAGCGATCCTACACAGTGGTTTGTCTTGTTACAAACGAGGATCCCACGGACGGTCAGCTTACTGTTAGCTGGTGCGATGATCAGTATCGGCGGACGTGTCATCCAACATCTATTTCAAAATCGATTTGTTTCCGCAAATACGATCGGGATGATGGATAGTGCGCGTTTAGGAATGCTAGCCGTCATGCTTTTTTTGCCAAATGCTTCGATTTTTTTAAGAACGAGTGTGGCATTTCTATTTGCCTACGCAGGTGTCTTAATCTTTTTGACACTGACACGTTTTCTCCCGCGAGGAAATACCTTGATTTTACCACTGACCGGTATCATGTTCGGCAATGTCATCGGTGCAATCGCTTCGTTTTTTGCCTATCAATATCAACTCGTTCAAAATGTGACCTCATGGCTACAAGGAAATTTTTCGATGGTCATCAAAGGACAATATGAATTGATCTATCTGACCTTACCCGTGTTGGTTCTTGTTTATCTTTTAGGCTATCAAATCACTGTGGCCGGACTTGGAGAAGAGACTGCGACGTCCTTTGGTTTAGCTTATCAGCGATTAGTATGGCTCATTTTAGCGCTCGTGGCGCTAGGCAATACAGCTGTCTTATTATTAGTCGGTAGTGTTCCTTTTTTAGGGATCGTCGTTCCGAATCTAGTGGCGCTATATTTTGGTGATCATGTCAAGCACACGCTATGGATCACGGCAGTTATCGGGAGTAGTTTGCTGATGATCTGTGATTTGCTTGCACGTCTGGTGATCGCGCCTTACGAATTACCTGTGAGTGTCGTTGTTGGCTTAGTTTGTGGAACATTATTTTTATTTTTGTTATTTAAGAAAGGGGTTCGTACATGAAAAAAAACCTCTATCTCTATCTTGCGCTAACCTTATCAGCGATAATATTGATCCTTTTTTATGTATCGTTTCATACTTACGGCAACTGGGCTTTCGCGCTCTCCTTACGCGGAAAACGCGTTTTCGCATTCCTCTTAGTTGCGATTGCGACAAGCATCAGTACGATCGCCTTTCAAACGTTGACACACAATACGTTACTAACGCCTGGAATCTTGGGATTTGATCAAATCTATGTCTTGATCCAAACACTTTTTTTCTTTTTTTTAGGTGGTAGTACGGTACTTCAAAGTCACTCGTTACCACAGTTTTTAGGGACGATTGCATTGATGGTCGCCATGAGCACAGGACTGAGCTATACGTTATTAAAAAAAGCTAAAGGAGATATTTTTTTAGTATTAATGGTCGGGATCGTGGCAGGGACGATCTTTTCTAGTCTGAGTACAGCGTTACAAGTCGTCATGGATCCGAATGAGTACGATCTGTTGCAAAGTAAGTTATTTGCTAGTTTTGGTCAAATCGATACACAGCATTTTTTCGTTGCAAGTGGATTGATTACATTAGGTAGTGTTTTTTTATGGTATTTAGCTCCAGAATTAGATGTGGTCCATTTAGGAAGAGATCATGCGACGATTTTAGGAGTCGAGATGCAACGGTTACAAGTAGTTGTATTGGCAAGTGTCGCGCTCCTTTCTGGAACAGCGACAGCTTTAGTTGGTCCGACGATCTTTTTAGGGTTTATCGCCGCTACGTTGAGTTATCAACTTTTTCAAACCTATCGTCATCGCAGTTTATTTTTAGGAAGTACCTTAATCAGTATTTGTTTGCTAGTCGGTGCGCAAATTTTAGTCGAACAACTTTTTGGCTTTAATGTCACCATCAGTACCGTTATTGAATTTACAGGTGGTCTTTTATTTTTAGTAAAAATCATCCAAGGAAGGAGCCGCCAATGATCCACAGTGAACAACTTTCAAAACAGATTCAAAAAAAAGAGATTTTAACTAACGTCACAACGACGATTCCTAAAGGGAAATTAACGGCTTTTGTCGGTCCAAATGGCGCAGGGAAAAGTACGTTTTTATCCACGATCAGTCGGTTGACAGACTATGATTCCGGTGAGTTATATCTAGAAGAAGAGATGATCCAACGCGTCAAACCTAAGCAATTAGCTAAACGCTTAGCTTTTTTAAAACAAAGCAATCATATCGCGTTACACATTACGATCGAAGAACTTGTAGGCTTTGGTCGCTATCCTTATACTCGAGGCCGTTTGACGAAAGAAGATCAGCGTTTGATCGAGTGGGCATTAGAAAAAATGACATTGACTGCAATCAAGGATCAATCGATTCATGCTCTTTCAGGAGGACAGTTACAACGGGTGTATATCGCAATGATCTTAGCCCAAGATACCGATTATATCTTACTTGACGAACCGTTGAATAACCTCGATATGAAGCATGCGAACCAATTGATGCACGTCTTAAAAGAATTAGTCGAGGTCGAGCAAAAGACGATCATCGTCGTCTTGCATGATATCAATTTTGCCGCAAGTTTTGCCGATTATGTGATCGCTATGAAAAACGGTACGATTATGGCAGAAGGCAAGACAAGTTCTGTCGTGACGTCTGCTTGCTTATCTGATTTGTACGAATTACCAGTGACCGTCCATCAATTAGATGGTCAGCTTATCTGTACGTATTTTAATTAAAAAAGGGGAGAATCAGTATGAAAAAAATTTGGAGTTTAATAATCGTCATGAGTTTGGGAATGATCATGGCAGGATGTCAAAAGCAAACGAGTGCTGCTACAGATAGTAAGGAAAAAACGATCGAAATCGTTGATAGTACGAAACAAAAAGTGACCGTACCCGTTAATGCGAAAAAAATCGTGGTATTTGATAGTAGTTTATTGGATACAGTCGATGCCTTAGGCGAAGGGGATAAGGTCATTGGTGTGCCAGTAAAAAATTTACCTACTTACTTAAAACAATACGGTGATCGTGAATCTGTCGGGGGAGTTAAAGAACCTGATTTAGAAAAAATCAATGCACTAAAACCGGATTTGATTTTGATTGCTTCTAGACAAGCAGATTTTAAAGATGAATTAGCTAAAATCGCACCAACTGTTTATTTGGCAACAGACACGAAAGACAGTTGGAATTCTGCACAAAAAAATATTGAAACGCTAGCAAGTTTATTTGGTAAAGAAAGTGAAGCCAAAGAGAAAATCGCGAAGATCGAAACAAGTATCGATGTCTTAAAAGCGAAAGATCAAGCATTAAATGCACGTTCACTAGTCGTCATGACCAATGAAAATAGTTTATCGGCATTTGGTCCAGGATCACGTTATGGAATCGTATATGATACATTTGGATTGACGCCAGTCGATGAAACATTAGAACCTTCTACTCACGGATCAAGTATCTCGTATGAATATCTTTTAGAAAAAAATCCCGATTATATTTTTGTAGTCGACCGCACAAAAGCGATCGGCGGCGATCAAAGTACAACCAATCTAGCAGATAATGCATTAGTCAAACAAACGAATGCTGGAAAAAATCACCATGTGATCACATTAGATCCACAAGTTTGGTACTTAGCTGGATCTGGATTAGAATCTTTACCGATTATGATCGATGAGGTTTCAAAAGGATTAAATTAAATTAAACCAGATAGGATAGATTAAAAAATCTATCCTATCTGGTTTTTTAGTTTAAAGGATTTTCGATATACGCGCACAATAAATCAAAAGTGTGTTTTAGCGCATCAACATGTGTGCGTTCCATACCGTGACTACTTGCCACACCAGGTCCGATCAAAGCTGCGCGGATATTGGCACCGCCTCGTAAAGCTGCTGAACCATCACTACCATACATCGGATAGATATCCACTGCATAAGAAACTTCTTTTTGTTTGGCTAGTTCGATCAAATGCGTTGTCAATTCATAGTCATAAGGGCCAGAAGAATCTTTTGCACAGATCGATACATCATATTCTGTACAAGCAAGATCCAAACCGATACATCCCATATCCACAGCCAATAATTCTGTGATTTCTTCAGGGATCCAAGACGCACCGTGACCGACTTCCTCATAAGTTGAAAAGATAAACATCAAATTTGTTTTAGCGCTCAATGTTCCTTTTTTGATTTCGCGTAAAAGACTGACAAGCAAGGCAACTGAAGCTTTATCATCTAAGAAGCGTGATTTGACAAAACCACTATCTGTTACGATAACTTTAGGATCATAGGCTACGATGTCACCATTTTGGATACCTAAAGCGTCAACATCTTCTTTACTAGTGACTTTTTCATCTAGTTTCACAAAAAGGTGATCGATATCGCGTTCTTTTGTAGCCGCATCCGGAAACACATGAATTGAAGGCGCATCAGATAAGATCGTTCCTGTATACACTTTACCGTCACGCGTAATGATATCACAGTATTCGCCATCTAAAGTAGGGGTTAGAGGACCACCTAATTTCGTTAACGCTAATTTACCTTCTGGAGTAATCGAGCGTACCATAAGCCCTAATGTGTCGACGTGACCACTTAATGCACGAGTTGTCTGTTGATCATCGCCAGTTACGGAAACAATTAAATTTCCTTTAGGTGTAGTCGACGTCTCAAAACCGATTTCTTCAATCGTTTGACGTAAAAAGTCAATCGCGTGTTTCGTATAACCTGTTGGACTATTGATTTTTAGTAAATTTGTCAAAAAATCCAGTGTTTGCTGTTGTTCAAACATCTTCTTACCTTACATGGATACTCCATGCCTTCCATTTTGATTCGACAGGTGTCGTTAGTCAAAATATAGCACAACCAGAAAATGTGTCAAACTCATACCAGAGAACGAGGAAATATTGGTCTAGGATTGGTATAGTCTAAAAAGAAAAAATGAAGGAGTTAGAGAGATGGAAAAAAGTTTGACGCATTATCAAGTGAACTACTCCCCACTTAGCTAAACCTAGCGGTTTGTAACGCTTGAAGTGGGAGCTTCTTGGGAACAGAGCATACTTGATAGCGTATTTCTTTACTAACAGCGGTGTCTCTTATTTACCAAGCTATCCCCGTAATTCCTACGGTTCTTGACTTTTTCTAAGCTAACGCTTGTATTCTTAGACCTTCACTCAAAATATTGATACTAGCGTTGATATCTCGATCGTGATGGGTATAGCAAATAGGACAAGTCCATTCTCGAATACTAAGTGGTTTCTTACCGTCTTTATGTCCACACTCTGAACAGATTTGACTAGATGGAAACCACTTGTCTACTTTGATGATTTCTCGCCCGTACCAGTCAGCTTTGTATTGTAATTTAGCCACAAAACTTGACCAAGATACATCAGATATACTTTTGGCTAATTTATGATTACGCAACATACCTTTTGTGTTTAAGTCCTCAATACAGATCATATCGTGATTTTTGATAATATCTGTACTCAACTTATTCAGAAAATCAGTACGTTGATTCACTACTTTTTCGTGTACTCTAGCCACTCTACGTTTTTGTTTTTGATAATTTTTAGCTTCAAACAAATTGATACCATTCTGTTTAGCCAATAAGGCACGCCTTGATACCTTACGTTGTTCGCGCTTGAGTTTCTTTTCCATTTTGGACGTGAATTTATTATTATCAACTTTTCGTGTTAGTCGGCATTATACAAAAGCGATTCGTCAGTACTTATTACAAGCACAGATAGATAGAGGAGGAGAAAACAATGAAACAATTTAAAGGACAGGTCGTATATATTACTTTGATGACGTTTGTTTGGTTGATGGTTTTACTAAGTGTGGGTTGGGGAAATATGACGATTACATTATTTTATATTTGGCGTCTTCTAGCGATTTCAGTGTTATTTGGCGGATTATTTGGTTTCATGTATCCATATGTTTGGTCATATTTAACTTGGTCAGCAGTACGAAATAGTATTGTAATGACGCTATGCAATACTATAGTTGGATTTAGTTCACTCTATTTATTTTCAGCCGAAATGTTTCATTTTGTTTGGCCTTACTTTTGGGCTGTACTGCTCGTCACATTGGGTTTACATTTACTGATGTATCAATGGTACCGTAAAATCGAAAATAAAAAATTAGCAAACGAATTGAACCGATTGACGAAATCTTGATTGTTTGGTTCGTATCGGTGATGCTTATTATTGACGTAGCGCGTGCATCATGTTCTACTAGTCAAAAAGGAGTTCGCTGATGAAAAAATTGATTTTAGATGTAGATACAGGGATCGACGATGCTTTTGCGATTCTCTATGCGCTAGCACAATCGCAACAAGCTGAATTGATTGGGATCACCACAAGTTTTGGAAATGTACAAGTGAAGCAAGCAACACGAAACACGTTGCAAATTTTAGAATTATTTCAAGCTGAGATTCCAGTCTATATCGGTGCAGATCGTAGCATCTCCTGTTAAGTTAAAGTACCCATGATTAGTTGGATTGAATAAAGTCGGTGTATCTGTTGTCGCATCATATGTGATCGTAAGTTGATTGGCTTTCGTTAACGTATAGGTCACTTTTACCAAA